>JACPFH010000370.1 GCA_016183075.1 Deltaproteobacteria bacterium
AGGGCTGAGCGGGCTCCCTGAGCGGAGCGTGAACCGGGCAGCACACAGCGACCGAGGGGAGCGCGAGCGAGGCTGCGGACGTCCGATTACAGACGGTACAGATCATGGCACGAACCCATCGGCCGCAGCCGAGAGCGCGCTTCCCGAGGGAGCTTGTCCGAGCAAGTCCCGGCAGCGTCAATGCACGAGGCCGTGGAGCGAAGGGAGCCGCGAAGCCCCTGAGTTTTGGATGCAAACGAAGGCGGTCGGTGATTGACTGGTGGAGGCTTTTATTATAGGCGTTGGAAAGAAAAGGAGCGGCTGTGGCTCAAAAAAGCATTCTTGTTACGGGAGGTAGCGGGCTCGTTGGCGCCTATATAGTTGGAATGCTCCTCGAAAAAGGGGAGCGTCCCGTGGTCTATGACGTGGCCGTAAATGAGAGGCTGTTTGATGCGCTGGGCATAGACGTGAAATCCTTTGCCTTTGTTCGCGGCGATATCCTCGACCTGCCCGGCCTTATTTCGGCTATCCGGGAATATGAGGTCGACCGCGTCGTTCATCTGGCGGCTTTTTTGGGGGAGGAAGTCCAGCGCCGTCCTTACAGTGGAGTTAGACTTAACCTCATGGGCACGGTCAACGTTCTCGAAGCCGCCCGGTTGGAAAAAGTTCCGCGCGTCGTTTTTCCAAGCTCAGGGACCGTCTTTTTAGGCTCTTTACGCGAGGGTTTACAGAAACTCGACGAAGAAATTCCGCTTAACCCTCCCTCGATATACGCGGCGACCAAGGCAGGTTCGGAATTCCTGGGACGGGCTTATGCCCGGCGCTTCGGCTTTGAATTTATATGCGTTCGCTACGTGGGCGGGCTCTACGGCCCCTCCCCGGTGGCTTTGAAAGCGACCCGCGAGCAGGCTATTCAAGAGATGATCCGAGCGGCCCTGAAAGGCGAGTCCGCCAATATCCGGTGGCCTTACGGTCCGGCGGAAATTCTTTACGGCAAGGACGCGGCGAAGGGAACCGTCCTGGCCGTTCTCAAGGAGAAAGTGAAAGACAATCTCTTTCACATCGGCAACGGCGAGCTGGCGGGAGGGGATGAGATCCTCGCCGCTTTGAAAAAGCATTTCCCCGACGCCGGGATAACGCTCGCGCGAGGGGATAAACCCATGCCTTATCCCGAGGCGAGGATCGCGAGCGACTTCTCCCGTGCCCGGGAGCAGCTAGGCTATGCGCCCGATTATCCGTTGGACAAGGCGATCGCGGACTACGCAGAGACGTTGAAACAGATCGAAGGCCTTTGAGCCCTTAGCAGGTTGCGGAAAAACTCTCCGTTCACCCTTCGACGAACTCAGAGCCTGTCCTGAGCTTGACGAAGGACCGAACGGAGGCCCCGTTGAAACGTGAACGATTACGCAGGGGGAGAGGACCTCGCGAAGTTTATGCCCCAAGGTAACCGCACCTCCGCGATCTTTCCGGCGCTCGACCATCTTCATTTTCAGTATCTGAGAAGGCACTCTGAGCCGATGGGGAACCCGGACGCCAAAGCCTGGGATGAATTCCTGGAAAAAAGCGGAATCGAATGTACCGTGGTTTATCCGAGCTATGGCCTGTCCGTCGGCCGGATCGTCGACGGCGAGTGGGCCATCGCGGCCTGCCGCGCCTACAACAACTGGCTCTATGAGAAGTTTGTCAACTCCAGTTCCAGGATTAAAGGCATGGCCCTCGTTCCGGTTCAGGACGTGGAGGCCGCCTGTGCCGAACTCAGCCGGGCGGTCAAAGAGCTGGGCATGTGCGGCGCAATGCTTCCCTCCAACGGAGAAGGGATCAAGGGTCATCTCGGCGCCAAGGCTTACTGGCCCATCTACGAGGAAGCCGAAAAGCTCAACTGTTGCCTGGCAGTCCACGGCGGTTGCCATCATGACTTCGGAATGGACACCTTCAGCACCTATTATCCGATCCATGCGCTCGGGCACCCGTTCGGCATCATGGTCCAAGCCGCGGGGATGCTGGCCCACGGGATATTCGACCGGTTCCCGAAAATCAGGGTCGCCTTCCTCGAGGGCGGCGCGACCTGGGTACCTTTCTTTCTGGACCGGATCGATCGATCCTATAATCGGGCCCACCTCCAGGTCGATCTTCGGGGAGAGCTTCTAGTCGGGCCGCGAGCGGATGAGAAGGCCAGCGACTACTTCAAGCGGCATGTTCGCGAGGGAAAGATCTTCGTCGGCTTTGACTGCGATGACAGCGGCCTGGGCTTTGCGGTGCAAAAGACGGGGCGCGAGCCGTTTCTATTCGCCAGTGACTTTCCGCACGAGATCTTTGACGCGGCCACCTGCCGGCACGAGATCGAGGAGCTGTTGAGCCGTGAGGATCTTACGCAAAAGGACAAGGAAGCGGTGCTCGGTGGTAACGCGATGAGGCTGTACCGGCTCGGCCCTTAAGCCGATCTTGGCACCTGCTCCGGTACGGGTGGCATGCACAAGATTCGGCGAGGATGGAGGTATGTCATGAACGTGAGAAGAGTATTTTCCGGCTTTGCGCTCGGTGGCGTTCTCCTTACCACGCTGCTTCTGGCAGCCCCTGTGCCGGCTAGAGGCGAGACGATCGATGAGCTTTACAAAAAGGCGCTCAAAGAAGGAGGCACTCTCAACTTCTACGGGACCCTGGCGCAGATCAACGCTCAGAAGATTTTGCCCGTTTTCGAGAAGCGCTTTGCGGGCATCAAGGTCAATCATGTCGACGCCACGGCCGACAAACTAGCTGCCCGGGCGATCACCGAGGCTCGCGGCGGTAGAGTCATCGCAGACGTTTTTCAATTCAGCCTGGAAAATATAGTCCAGCTTTACGGGCAGAAGCTTGTGCTGGAAAAACTGCCGCCCGAGGCTTCCGAGTACCCGGCCAATGTGAAGGGAAGCTATTGGCTGGCGTCCGATTTGATCTTCATTATCGGCGCGTGGAACACGAACCTGGTCAAGAAAGACGAGGAGCCCAGGCAGTTTGAGGACTTTGCCGATCCCAGGTGGAAAAACCGCTTGATCGGCGAGCCGAGGGACGCGGAGCTTTTGATCGGCTTGATGCACAAGCACGGGAGCCAGGAGAAGGCCGTTGCCATACTGAGAAAGTTCGCGGCTAACAACGTCGAGTTTCACAAAGGGCACTCGCAACTTGCCGAGCTACTGGTGGCGGGGCAGGCGGCGGCTTGCCTTACCTGTTACTCCCACCACTATCCGCGACGGATCCAAAAGGGCGCGCCGGTTGGATATATGTTGACCGAGGGCATCGCGGCCATCGTGGGCACCGCGGTAGCCAAGGACGCTCCGCACCCGAACACCGCGTGGCTGTGGGCTCGCTGGGTGGCGAGCGAGGAGGGCCAGAAAGTTTTCTCCGAAGGAGGTCGCACTCCATCTCATCCCAAGGTAGAGCCGCGGGAGAAGACGCGACCCCAGAAGATTTATGCGGTTGGCGCCGATGATGTTAAAGAATTTTCCAGGCATGAGAAGGTCTGGAAAGAGATCTTCCGACTGCGTTGAGCAGGCCGACGTGGAGAAGGAGTGGAGGTATGCCATGAGGAAAGCTTGGTCGATCGGGATTCTTTCTTGTTTTTTCTTGCTCGCCTTATTTGCTGACGTCATCGCCGCCCCGGCAGCGAAACCGGGTTTCGATGAGAAGGCGGTGGCGGACTTTTATCGGGGGAAGACGGTGCGCATTGGGGTGGGCTTTTCCGCCGGCGGAGGCTACGACGCCTATTCACGCCTGATCGGCCGTCATCTGGGCAAGTTCATACCGGGCGAGCCCGCGGTCATCGTGGAGAACATGCCCGGCGCGGGGAGCATCGTCCTGGCCAACCATGCCTACAACGCCGCGCCCAAGGACGGAACCTTCATAGCCAACATTTCCGGTCCGATAATCCTGGAGCAGCTCTTCAACAATCCAGCCGTGCAATTCGACCTGGCGAAATTCCGGTATCTCGCCGTACCGGTGAGCGAGACCTATC
>JACPFH010000362.1 GCA_016183075.1 Deltaproteobacteria bacterium
ATCTGGACGAAGCGCCGGTAGGAGTCATACGCAAAGCGCGGATTCTTCGCACGCCCCACGAGTCCTTGCACCGTTTGATCATTGAGTCCGAGATTTAAGACCGTGTCCATCATCCCGGGCATCGACTCCCGCGCTCCGGATCGGACCGAGACCAGCAAGGGATTGTCCACCGCACCAAAACGCTGCCCCAGAATTTTTTCCACCCGTTGGAGCGCCGCTACAACCTCGCGCTCCAACCCTTTGGGATACTGACGGTTATGCGCGTAATAGTAAGTGCAAACCTCGGTCGTGATCGTGAACCCAGGCGGCACCGGCATGCCGATCCGTGTCATCTCATGAAGGCCGGCTCCTTTCCCTCCAAGGTGTTCTCGCATATTCGCCTTCCCCTCCGCCTTGCCCCCGCCAAAGAAGTAGACGTACTTTTTTCGCTCGGCCATGATTCCCTCCAAATAAAACTCTTCGATACGATTTCTAGGGTCGTTTTTCAACCCCGATCCTCGCCTAAGAGGTTGCTGAAAAACCCTCTTTTCAGGCTGCTCAAAAAGATGTCAGAGGCAAGGCGCGAATCTATCCTCAATCGTAAATCGTTATTCGTCAATCGTCCCCTCCCCGCGGTTGACGTTTCCTGTTTTCCGCTTGACCATTGACTATTGACGATTAACGAATCCCACAGCGAGGATCGGGGTCTATATCTGATGCAGAAAAGCGCTCAGGTCAAAGAGGACGCGTCGAGAAAAGAGGCCGATTTTAACTCCCGGCTGGTCTGGAATTGGATAAAATGGCGCAGCACAGAGCGCCCCTCGATCAGCGCCGCGGACGGAAAAGATTGTCGGTCGTCAAGAACGGTATTCGCCCTTTGCACCAGGACTAAAACATCGATCGCCTCGGAAGACAGAGGAATCGCTTCCTTTCGCAAAGCGGAGCAGCCTGCGCATAGTAGACCACCGTCACGGGCGCTGAAGAGCCAATGACCCGGCGCATCTTCCACTCGCGCTTTCCGACAGCGGCGGCAAGACTCCCAGCCGGGTTGATAACCGGCCAAACGGAGTAGCTGAAGCTCGTAGCGGGCTAAAAACGAATGTGACGGGACTCGATGTTCAACCCAGATCAGGCCTTCTCTTAAATGGTCAAAGAGCGAGCGGCTCTCCTGGCGCTCGCTGGCGAACGCGTCCGTAATCTCCGTCAGGTAAGAAGCACAGGCAATTTTCTCTAAACTTGTAGTCAGATTCTTGTGCGGCCGTATCAGGTCGCACGCATGAATGAAGGCCAGGGTGGAATGCGGTCGGTCGCGGAAGCTGAGCTGAACCAACGAGAAGGGCTCAAGCGTGTTGACGAATCTTCGCCTCGACCGCTTAGCCCCTTTGGCAATGCCAGTCACCTTCCCGTAGGTAGCCGTAAGAAACGAAACGATCTTATCGGATTCGCCAAAGGCCCAGGAGCGCAGAACAATGGCAGGGGTTATAAGGATAGAACGCATGACGGCGAGAAGCGCTCCAAAAAATCGTTTAGCACCTTTTCAAAACGGGCGCAAACTCTTTAAAAATCAGTTGGTTTGCCAACAGCCGAGGTTGACAAAAAAAAGGCCGGTGGTTACATTGAAGCGCATATTATTACCCGACGGCGAACAAAGATGGACGAAGCGGAGAAAAAAGTTGGCGGGAACGTTGACGGCGCAGAGGGTGCTCCGGAGAGTGAAGCAGGCGAACACGCTGCCTCGGTCTCGGAATTGGAGCAGTTGCGCCACCTGCTCGAGGTTAAAGAGCTTGAAGCCAAGGAAAACTACGAGCGTTATTTGCGCCAGGCGGCGGAGTTAGACAATTTCAAGAAGCGAATGGCGCGGGAGAAGGCGGAAAGCATCCGTTATGCCAATGAAACCCTCATGCGGGATCTCCTGCCGGTCTTAGACAACCTCGAGCGGGCGGTAGAGCATGCCAAGGGTGGAGGAAACGGCACACCCGTCGTAGAGGGTATTGAGATGGTTCTCAAAGGCCTTCTCGAGGCTCTTAACCGCCACGGGCTGGCGCAAATATCCGCCCTGGGAGCGGTATTCGATCCTGAAAAACATGAAGCAATCGCTAACATCGAGCGAACCGATTGCGAGCCAAATACCGTCGTGGAAGAGCACCACAAGGGGTATTACCTGTTCGATCGCCTGCTGCGGCCCGCACTTGTGACTGTTGCTAAGTTGCCAGAATCCAAGGAGAAAAAAAGCTCCGACGGGGAGGTTGAAAATGGGGAGGAGGATGGTTAAATAATTCAAGTTCCACCCTCAGAAAACCCTACAGGAACGGCTTGAGGAGACCAAAAAGATGGCAAAGGTGATTGGTATCGACCTTGGAACCACGAATTCCTGCGTGGCCATCATGGAGGGCGGAGAGCCCACCGTGATCGCCAATGTGGAGGGTAGCCGTACCACGCCTTCGGTGGTAGCCTTCTCCGACAGCGGGGAACGTTTGGCGGGACAGATCGCCAAACGGCAGGCGATCACCAACCCGGAGAACACTATCTTTTCGATCAAGCGACTCATGGGTCGCCGATACGAGGACCCCGAGGTAAACAAGGCGATGAAGGTGCTACCTTATAAAGTGGTGCCGGCCGAAAACGGGGATGCGTGGGTGGAAATCCGCGGGAAGAACTACAGCCCGCCGGAGATCTCTGCATTCATCCTGCAGAAGATGAAGCAGACGGCCGAAGATTACCTTGGAGAAAAGGTTACCGAGGCGGTCGTTACGGTTCCCGCCTACTTCAACGACTCCCAGCGCCAAGCGACCAAAGATGCTGGGCGGGTTGCCGGTCTAAACGTGCTGCGCATCATCAATGAACCAACCGCGGCCTCTTTGGCCTACGGTCTCGACAAGAAGAAGGACGAAAAGATCGCTGTCTTTGACCTGGGAGGAGGAACATTTGACATCTCGATCCTTGAGGTTTGGGGGGAAGGGGGCCTGGAGGTCAAAGCGACCAACGGCGACACGTTTCTCGGCGGGGACGACTTCGACCAGAGAGTCATTGACTATCTAGCCGATGAGTTCAAAAAAGACCAGGGGATCGACTTACGCAAAGACCGTATGGCGCTCCAACGCTTGAAGGAAGCCGGGGAAAAGGCCAAGTGTGAACTCTCATCGTCGTTGGAGACCGATATCAACCTCCCGTTCATCACGGCGGACCAGCACGGACCGAAGCACCTCAACATGAAGCTTACCCGGTCGAAACTTGAGGCGCTCTGCGCTGACCTAATCGACCGTACTGAAGCCCCGTGTCGTCAGGCGCTCAAGGATGCCGGGCTGACCCCGGCGGACATAGACGAGGTGGTCTTAGTGGGAGGAATGACGCGGATGCCGGCGGTTCAGGAGAGGGTTAAAAAGATCTTTGGCAAGGACCCGCACAAAGGCGTCAATCCAGATGAGGTTGTAGCTATAGGCGCGGCGATTCAGGGCGCAGTGCTCAAGGGAGAAGTTAAGGACATCCTGCTCCTCGACGTCACGCCTCTTTCGTTGGGTATCGAAACCTTGGGAGGGGTGTTCACCAAGCTGATCGAGCGCAACACCACGATTCCGACCAAGAAGAGCCAAGTTTTTTCGACGGCGTCCGACAACCAGACTGCCGTTTCCATTCGCGTCTTTCAGGGCGAGCGGGAGATGGCCGCAGACAACAAGCTGCTCGGCCAATTTGACCTCGTCGGCATCCCCCCGGCGCCGCGCGGGATGCCCCAGGTCGAGGTGGCCTTTGATATCGACGCGAACGGCAT
>JACPFH010000363.1 GCA_016183075.1 Deltaproteobacteria bacterium
AGGCCCGGAGGCCGGCAACATCGGGCGCGCCCAATTCGTACGCCGAACGCAGCAGTAAATAAGAACGATAAGTCCGCAGACCAAACATGACGGCGGCGAGCGCGGCGACGGCAAAAAGGGTAAGCAATACCGGGCGCTGCCAACTAAAGCGGCTCCTGATCATAGCGTTCGCCCCTGCCGTAGCCTCATCGGATTTCTGGCGTCGTCCGACTATAAAAACTTCCGAGCCGTCCATCCGATCGCCTCGAGGCAGCGCTCAGCCCAGCCGCGCTCCGCCCACACCGAGGGCTGAACTTCCGACGCATTCGCCATATCCCGGAGGTACTGATCGCGCATCGCCTCCCCAAGGGCGCGGTCCCGGGCGACAAGGACAAGCTCGTGATTCACAAAGAGGCTCAGATGGTCGAGGTTGGGCGATCCGATGACGCTCCATTCATCGTCAATCACGGCTGTTTTCGCGTGGAGTTTTCCTCGCGGAGGAGGAAGATACTCATAGATGCGAACGCCCTCGGCCAACAGGCGAGTGTAGCCTGAACGTGTTAACCAGCCGACGAAAGCCGGATCGCTATGCCGAGGGACGAGCAGCCGCACGTCAACCCCTCTCCCGGCGGCCTGCCGCGCGGCCCTGTCAACGATACTCCCCGGACAGAAGTATGGAGTGGTAATGTAGACATGGCGAACGGAACGTCCGATAAGCTGGGCGTAAAAACAAGCGATGTGCTTCCAGACGAGGCAGGAGAAATTCGGGACCCGCAGGGGATCGAACTCCGATAGGTCCCCGGTTATAACCTCAACGTCGTCACCGGGCCGCTCTGGATGATCCCACAGTTGGTCGAAAAGGATCGCTGCGTATCGGGCAAGCTCACCCCTGACCGAGACGTGGGTATCCCGCTGCCTTCCCTCTCCATACAGCGCGCGAGAGTTCTCCAGCCGGATGTTGAAGCCTCCGAGGAACAGTTCCTGCTCGTCAATGACGAGGAGTTTTCTGTGGTTCCTCTGAAAATAATGGCTTGGGTGACGCCAGTTCCACGGGCGGTACCATTTGAGTTTGACGCCCGCATCCACCATTTCGCGAAAGATCTCGGGAGAATACCCGGTTGCGGCGCCGCGCGAATCAAAATGAAAGCACACCTCCACTCCCGCGCGCGCCTTAGCCGAAAGAGCCCCGGCAAATCGCCATCCAACCTTATCGGCGGCAAAGATGAAAACCTCCAAGCGTACGCTCCTCTGAGCCTCCTCGATCGCTGAGATCATCGCATCGTGAAGATCATCCCCTTCCGTAAACAGCCGGAACGAGCCACTCCGGCCCCTGAGATCAGGCACACCCAGGTGCTTCCGGTGGGAGCAGGTCAGGTCCTCTATTTTATTCCTCTCTTCCAGCGCCACACTCATTTTGACACGCAGTAATTGCCGAGTTCCCTTCGGAACCGAACCCGCCTCTCTCCGTCATGCCCGCAAAAGCGGGCATCCAGTCTGGTTCTGCCGCTTCCCCTGGATTCCCGCCTGCGCGGGAATGACGAAACCACCCCTCTCAACGTTAGCTCAGGTCGCGCTTCTTGGCTTCGAACTCCTCCTTGTTAATTTCTCCACGGGCATACCTCTGGCGCAGAATGTCGAGGGCCGCATCCGATGGGGATGCTTTGCCTTGGCTGATGAGCCAGCGAATGCCGACAACAATCCCGACAATCACCGCGCCCCAGAACAACAGCATGAGCAGCCCCATTCCGATTCCCCACGCGCCCCACATCCACCACATCGGGTGCTCCCATCCCCATTCGTAGGGTCTCTGTTGCGCGAAGACCACGCCTGGCATCAACCAGCCGGCACTCAGCGACATCATCCATCCTAAAATCTTCACAGTAAGTATCCTCCCCTCTGCTTTTCACATCCGTTGCTAAGCTCGGCCGCGGACCTAAGCGGCAATCCGGCGCTTCCCACCTACAGAGCGAGCGCCGATATAAGAGTCGCTGCCGAAACCACCCAGACGGTTTCAACTTTTAACAGTAAGGCCACCAACGCCGCGCCTCCGACCAGAAGACGCGGGATATCCCATGCCACATTCAGGGCGAATCGAATAGTCACAGTGAAGAGAAGCCCTATAAAAGAACACAGTATTCCGCCGATTGCATTGTTGAAGAGAGTTGCTTTGCGCAACCGGTCGAAGTAAGGCGCGACTCCAACCAGGATCAAGAAAGAAGGCAAAAATACCCCCAGGGTGGCGACCGCGGCCCCAACAGGACCGTACAGTAGATAGCCGATGAAGGTCGCGGTGATCACGATCGGCCCCGGAGTTATCTGTCCCAGGGCGATGCCGTCCAACAGCGTCCGAGCATCCATCCAGGAGCGCACTTCGACGATCTCATGAAACATGAGCGGAACGGAGGCAAATCCGCCTCCAAAGGCGAAGAGGTCGATCCTAAACATAAGGGCCCCAAGATCGAAAAGAGATCGATTGATGAAAAAGAGCAGCGCAAATCCGATAGCCGAGACGATCAGAAGCGAAAAAAGAGTTCTCGGAGAATGCGGTTTCAGAACAGGCGCAGGCATAGGAGCCACGGACTGTCTGTTAAAAAGCGCAATCCCTAAAACACCGGACAAGAGGATAACAAGAACAGGATTTATCCCCCAGCCGAACATCCCGGCGGCAACGCCGGCAAGGATGATGTCGCGCCATCTTTCCAAGGAAGCTTTGCCGAAAGACACGGTTGCGTTTGCGACCATGGCCACAATCGCGGCTTGAAGTCCGTGAAAGACCGAAACGACTAAAGGCAACGTGTGGGTGCGGGTGTAGACAGCGGACAATACCACCATGAGTAAAAATGCCGGGAAGCCAAAGCCAACAAAGCTTACGGCCGCCCCGGGCAATCCGCGCGCTGTCAGACCAACATAAGCGGAGACCTGCATCGCCGTCGCGCCCGGAATCGTCTGGCAGAGGGCCACGCCACTCAAAAAGGTTCCCTTATCCAACCACATCTTCTGCTCGACGGCCATTTTGCCGATGTACGGGACCATCGCAGGCCCGCCAAACGCGGTTACGCCCAGTTTTAAAAAAGACAGGAAGAGGCTGGTTAAAGAAGGATTTGTGGGCATACGTAAGGTGGCATTTGTTTCTTCCGCAGAACCCGGGCGAGGCACGAAGCCTATGAGCCGGAAGTGTATCTATGGGCGGAGCACCCGTTAGTTTACGAGTCAGAGCCCGAAATAATAGCGGAGCCTGAACTCTAAGCGATAGTCGTTCTGTTTTTCTCCATAATCGGTCTTTTTTCCTCCGACGAGGAATGCTCCCCTCAGCCGAAGCTCCAGGTTTGTGATGGGGCTGTAAGCGACTTCAGGGATTACGTTAAAACTCCCGTCCGTCAAGTTGATGATAGAAGTAAGAGCCGGCGTGAAGTAGAGAATGTCAAACGGCTCTTTCTGGCTCACCCGAAA
>JACPFH010000359.1 GCA_016183075.1 Deltaproteobacteria bacterium
CCATCGGCCGCAGCCGAGAGCGCGCTTCCCGAGGGAGCCAAGTCCATCCCGCCCAGCCCTCTTCCTTGTCCCCATCTGGCTTTCATCAGCAATGGCGAGGTCATACTTCATGAACTATTCTTCCGAACGGGGAATGCAGGAGGGATAATGTCCTCGGCGCTTCTTCCCGCCCAGTCGCGATTCGGCCAGTTGTCCCACGCTCTTTTCGCCGTCGCCTCGGCCTGAGCGAGGAGCTCCGCTTCATCGATGCGGGTTGAGCGCCCGTGGTCGATGACGATCTCCCCGTTCACCACCACGGTTTCTACGTCCGCACCGCACCCGTACTCGACCAGCGCGGTCACCGGATCCCTCACCGGACCGTAGCGCGTGGTGCGCAGGTTCACAATCACGACATCCGCCTTGGCGCCCGCCGAAAGCCGCCCCAGATCTCCCCGGCCCAAGGCCCGGGCGCCGCCTATCGTAGCCGCATTGAAAACCGCAGCCGGCCGCGCGCCAGGGTATTTGCGATCCACCAGGCGCGAGATCAACGACGCGTAGCGCATTTCGGCGATAATGTCCAGCGGATATGTGTCGGTGCCGAGACCGACGTTGATGCCGCGCTCCACGTAGCGATCGAACGACTCCAGGGCGAGAGCCATCTTGGCGTATTTGTGCGGGCAGTGACCTACCGAGGCCCCCGCATCCGCGATCAGCTTCAGCTCATCTCCAAACGGGTAATCCACGCGCGAATGGCCGGCGGCGTAAACCATATGCCCGAGCACGGTTTGAGAGCCGAGAACGCCCGCGTCGGCGAGGTATTCGACGATCGATTTCCGGTAATTGTAAACGATGTGAATGAACTCTCTGAGATTCCCTCCCGCGTGGATATGGATGCCTACTCCCAGTTCTTTCGCGGCGGCGACAGTCTCCTTGAGCAGCGACGGCTCGCACGTCTCGGCCTGACCCGGACAGAGGATTCCCTGGAGGCGTCCCTGATGCGCGCCGTCGTATTTTCGGATAAAATCCACCGCCGCCTCGAGCCCTTTGCGCCCCAGATCCGGCCGCGGCTCGTAATAATGCTTACCCTGGGGATCCGTGAAAATATCGCTGCTCCGGTACGCCGGGCTGAAAAATACCCGGGCGCCGAGTTGGCCGACGGTCTCCACGTAGCCGTCAAAATCCCCCGGCCCGCTGCCGGGATCGAGAATGGTTGTCGCGCCGTTCCTGAGGGCACTGAAGAGCGCAAATTTTCTCCCGATCGCCATTCCCTGCGCTGGCTGCGGCGTCATCTTTTCCTTGGCCGGCGCGCCGAAGACGAACCAGTTCGCGGACAGGTAGTCCGCCTTTGTCACATCGGTGATAAGATAATCCCCGATGTTCAGTTGTGAATGGACATGGAGATTGATGAAACCGGGACACACGACTTTCCCGGCGGCATCGATGGTCTTGTCGGCGCCACGCGTACGATCCGTTCCGACGTAGGAAATCGAATTACCCTCGATCAGGACGACTCCGTCGGGTATGAGTTCATGCCCAACCCCGGACCAGCCCACCACGTCGCCACCCTGGATCTTAATGCTCATCGGCTCTCCTCCCTGGATGCTTGGCTGAACGTGAGTTTACGGCCGGTCAAGAGCGAACCTGTGTCGACTCGCAACGGACCGTCAACAGGGTTTTTCGATACCCTGCTAAACGGGGTGAATAGAAAAAAGGGTCTTACGAGACCACCGGTTCGAGGCGAATGTCGATCAGCGACACCTGTCCCGCGGCGGCCGCCTTAAGACCGCGCTCCAAAGCTTTTCGCACCTCGCCGGGCTCTTCGACCTTTTCGCCGTAGCCGTCGAACGCCCTGGGGAGCACGGCATACTCGGGGCTCGGGGTGATCGAAATGCCCACGAAGTTGTTGGTCTTTACCGCCCAGCCGTTTGGAAAATACCGCGGGATGCCGGACTTCTGCGACAGGTAGCCGCAATTGTTGAACATGACGATCATGATCGGCATCTTGTATTCCTGGCAGAATCCCATCGCGGCTAGCCCCGGGTCGTAGTTGAACGAGCCGTCGCCGATCAGGCAGATGACCGGCCTTTTGGGCGCGGCGGCTTTAACTCCCAGAGCGGTGCCAAGTCCCGTACCGAGGCCGCCGATGGAGCCGGCGAAAAACGAACCAGGCTTCAATTTGTCGAGATAGCGGTGCACCGCCAGCCTGTGGGTGATCGTCTCCTCGACGATCATCGCATCGGCAGGCAGCACCTGATTTAGCTCGTAAGCGACCCAACGGGTGTCGATCGGCTTCTTATCCTTGAAACTCAGCGCCTCCTCGGCCCACTTCCGTCTTCTCTCCTCGCTGCGCTTTCGCCATCTTTCCGCGCGCTCGGCAAATCCGGAATTGCCCTTAGGCACGCGCCTTCTGAGCTCTACGAGAAGTTGCTCCAGCGAGCTTTCCACCTCGCCAGTGAGACATAGATCTACCTTAAAGCCCCAGTAGGGAAGCTCCGCCCGCAGCGGGTTCTCATCGAGCACGGCGACCTTGACCCCCGGCCCCGGTCCTTTCGACGGCGGATGCCACGGCACCATGGAACTCAAGAGAAATATCACGTCCGCCTCCTGCAGATATTCCTCCGGATCGTAACCCCCGTGCAGCGGATGGTTGCGGGGAAAGTTCAGATAACCAGTGCTGCGCGTCTCGATCACCGCGGTCCCAAGCAGCTCCGCCAAATCCACGATCCGCTCCACGATCTTGGAACTACGCCCGGCTTCCTCCGAGATAATGACGGGATTTTTCGCTCCGAGGAGCAAGTCCGCCAGCTCCCGGATCCCGCCCGAATCCGCGGTCGGCGCCGGCGCCGAACCCCGGTCGGAAGGAGGGTTCTTGGTCATCTTATCGAACAGGTACTCCATCGGCACCGAGACAAAAACCGGCCCGCGCGGAACTGCCGTCGCGAGCTGGCAGGCGCGCTGCAGGGTCGCCGGAAGCACCGACTTCGTGTTGACGCCAAAACCCCATTTCACGCAGCGCTCGACCAGTCGCGCCGGGCCCCCGATGTCGGCCAGGTGCCCAACCCATTGCGCGCCGGGGTCCGGACCTTCGTCCTCGCCGAAACCGATCGACTCCCCCGTCAGGACGACCATCGGAACCTGCTCGTGAAGCGCGCCCCGAAGCGCCATCGAGGCATGGAGCGCGCCCACCGTCGTATGGATCATGACCGCGGGGAGCTTTCCCGTCGCCTTGGCGTAGCCACTAGCCATGCCCACGGCGATTTCCTCGTGGCGTGAGCTAAAATAGAGCGGCATGCTCTCATTCTGGGGTGGCGGCTCGGCCAGCGCCTCCCAAACCGGCGACCACTCCGAGCCGGGCGAAGCGAAGATGCGGTCCACGCCCATCCCTGAAAGCACACGGAGAAGCGTTTGCGCTCCTGTCAATCCTTTGGTTTCGATCATGATGTTTCTCCTACAAGCTGAGGGTTCGGAGTCTAGACCTTGGAGCAAAACTGGTTCTCGTCTCTGCTGCGGTCCTTTGCCCCTCACTCTCAGCTCTTAGCTATGAGCTATCAGCTCAGGTTGTAAAAGCGCCGCGCATTGTCTCCCAAGATGTCTTTTTTGGCGCCTTCGGAAAGGTCCTCGCGCCGCCAGATCAGCACAGCCGAATCGGGCCAGCTCATATCCCAGTGGGGATAATCGGAGGCGTACATAATCGTTTTGGAGCCAACCTCTCCGACCACGAATCCGATCAGCTTCTCGTCGGGCTCGCATCCGTAATAGATCTGCCCGCCGCTGAGATACTCGCTGGGTTTCTTTTTGCACAGCGGCGCTTCCGGCTTCCCCCGAATCTCCCACTCCTCGTCCATCCGTTCCATCCAATAGGGAA
>JACPFH010000360.1 GCA_016183075.1 Deltaproteobacteria bacterium
GGGGCCGTTCGGCGAGTGGCCCGGCTACTTTACAGAGGCCAACGTAGGAGAAACGCCGGTGATGGTGGTGAAGCGGGTTTACTACCGAAACGATCCGATCATTTTGGGAGCGCCCCCGCTAAAGCCGCCGGCGAGCTATTTACCCATCCCTCTCGGCGCGGCGACGCTGTGGGAACAACTGGAAAAGGCGGGGGTGCCGGAGGTGAAAGGCGTGTGGGGCTTCGTCTACGGCGGCCAACCAGGTCCGTTCACCGTGATCTCTATTCGCCAGCGCTACGCCGGCCATTCCAAGCAGGCGCTGCTCGTGGCCGCGGGGGCGCGCGCGGGCGCCTACGGCGGAAAATTCGTCGTTGTGGTGGACGACGATATCGATATCACGAATCCTCACGATGTGATCTGGGCCGTTGCAACCCGATGCTACGTTCGGGACGGGATCGACGTGGTCAAGAGCGTATGGGCTTCGGTCTGCGAGCCCGCCATGCCGCCCGAGGAACGCTCTCCTCGCGGCTACACTTCCGACCGGGTTCTGATCGATGCGTGCCGTCCCTACAAATGGTTGGATCAATTCCCGAAGGTGAACGCATTCACCAAGGAATTTAAAGACGATGTGGAAAGGAAGTGGAAACTTTAGAGGTTTTCCAACACCCTGCTGAAGTTTCAGGACCAACATCATCCTTGAGGACTCGTCGAGTTCGGTAAAGCCTCAGCCTTCTTGAGCGCATCCTCGGCCTCAACCGGACACCCATAGGGGGTAACCATGGGTATCATCGAAAGCTTGAGCCTGGCGTTGGGAACGGCTTGGACATCGGGCATAAATCTCTATGCCACGGTAGCGGTCGTCGGACTGGCAGGCCGGCTGGGAATGATCCAGCTCCCGCCCGATCTTCTGATCCTGACCGATCCGCTGGTAATTGGCGTGGCCTTAGTCATGTACGTCATCGAATTCTTTGCCGACAAGATCCCCTATGTGGACAACGGGTGGGATGTTCTGCACACGTTCATTCGCATTCCCGCCGGCGCCATCCTGGCTGCCCGAGCGTTAGGAGACCTTAATCCGGCTCTGGAATTAGCGGCGATTTTGGCAGGGGGCACGGTGGCGCTGGCGGCGCACGGAACCAAAGCGACGGTACGGCTCGCGATTAACGTAAGTCCGGAACCCGTAAGCAACTGGATCGCAAGTATCGGGGAAGACCTGGCGGTTCTGGGAGGGATCTGGCTGGCTTTTAATCACCCGATCCTCATGCTGGCTCTGGTCATCGGGTTTACGCTCCTGGCGATCTGGCTGATTCCCAAAATGTACCGCACGATCAAGCGCGCGTTTCAGGTGCTTCGGGCCTGGCTGGAAGGGAAAAAAGATGAACCCGCTCCCGCCAAGCCGACACCGCACGTGTAGACAGGGTTCGACATGGCAGAAGAAAGCGCCGACAAAGAGCTTCCCGCCGCGCCGCTAACGCTGGAGGGCTCGTATATTCTCCACCAGATGTTTCGCGTGCGCTGGACTTCGTGGAGGGCATCCACCCCGGTGGAGCAAAGGGCCGTGATTGAGGAAGCGGCGTCCTTGCTTGAAGAGATGGGACGGCCCGGCGAAGAACAGAGCGCGCTTTTCTCTCTGCTCGGGCATAAGGGAGACCTGATGCTCGTCCACTTCCGCCGCGCGATCGACGAGCTAAACCGGGCCGAGCTTCAAATCGCGAACTTGAAGCTCACCGAGTTTTTAGAGCAAACGACCTCGTATCTCTCGGTCGTGGAGTTGGGACTTTATGAGGTCTCCGTGCGTCTGTACAACTCGCTCAGACAAAAAGGCATCGAGCCCGATACTCCGGAGTGGAAAGAGGCCGTGGAGAACGAAATCCTAAGGCAGCAAAAGGCCGCGGCAGCGCGGCTATGGCCGGAAATCCCCAAAAAGCGCTACGTTTCGTTTTATCCCATGACCAAACTGCGCGGCGAGGCCAAAAACTGGTATCAGGCGCCGATCACGGAGAGACAGATGATGATGCGGGGACACGGTGTGATCGGGCGCAAGTACGCCGGACAGGTGATCCAGATCATTTCCGGCTCGATCGGGTTCGATGACTGGGAGTGGGGCGTCGACCTCTTTGCCGACGACCCGCTGGTCTTCAAAAAGCTCGTCACCGAGATGCGCTTCGATGAGGCGAGCGCAGTCTACGGCCAGTTCGGAGCGTTCTACGTCGGTCTTCGCTTCCCCGCCGCAAAACTCGGCACCCTGCTGGAAGGCAAGACCCCACCCTTAGAAGATTAGACCCACGATTTCTCTTGATTAACGATCTCATTAATGATATCGGGCGTCCGTACGGAGGCTACCCTTGGAGCGTTGGTACCTTCATCGGGTGGGGTTAGCTGGTCTTCGCCCTCATTAAAGCTTCCATTGTAGCCAAATTGCACCGGCGAAAGTATCCGTGACACAGGACTCGGTTTGATAGGAACCTGCGGAAAAACTGATTTCCATGCTTCGACAAGCTCAGCATGAACGGAAAATACTCGATGATTTCAAGGCATCGTCCGTTTGCCCTGAGCCCGTCGAAGGGTGAACGGAGAGTTTTTCCGCAGTCTGCCTAGGGGGAGATGAAATTATGGTGGCCATTCCCGTTTTGGTTGGATTGTTGGGTCTGTTTTTCGTCGCCTACCTCTCGGCCAAAGTATTGGCCAAGGAGACGGGAGGCGCCACGTTGCAGGAACTTTCCGGCTACATCTATGAGGGAGCGATGGCCTTCCTGCGCCGCGAATATCAGGCCATCGCAGTATTCGCCATCGTTGTGGCCGTTCTCCTTGGGGTGGGGATTAGCTGGCCGACCGCTGTGGCCTACCTGATCGGCGCGGCTTGCTCTTTAGGTACCGGGCTTATAGGCATGCACATCGCGACCCGGGCCAATGTTAGAACCGCCTACGCTGCAACCAAGGGTTTTAATGAAGCTATCAGCGTTGCTTTTCCTGGCGGAGCGGTGATGGGGCTTTCCGTGGTCTCCATCGGGCTTTTTGCTCTCTCCATTCTTTACTGGTTCTTTGGCGAAGGGGTCGGGACCGGGGAGCCGCTGTTGCGTGCAGTTAATATTCTTGCCGGATTCAGCATGGGCGCAAGCTCAGTGGCCCTTTTTGCCCGTGTGGGAGGAGGGATCTATACCAAAGCGGCGGATGTGGGGGCCGACCTTGTCGGCAAGGTAGAGGCGGGAATTCCTGAGGACGATCCTCGCAATCCCGCTGTCATTGCCGACCTTGTGGGAGATAACGTGGGCGACGTGGCCGGCATGGGCGCTGATCTTTTCGAGTCTTACGTTGGCGCAATCGTGTCGGGCATGATCATAGCTGCGGCCACGCTTCCCCCTGAAAAACAGTTGTCCGGAGTGACCCTGGCGCTCTTTCTCGCTGCGGCCGGAATTGTTGCCTCGATTATCGGTACTTTTTTTGTCCGGACCGCGAAGGGCGATCCGCAAGGAGCCTTGCGCAACGGCACCATAGCCAGCGCTGTTCTCTCCGTGGCGGGAGCTTTCCTGATCGTTTGGGGCTGGTATGGAGAGATCCTGCCATTCTGGGCCTTTTTCTCCGGCGTGGTGGTGGGCATGGTGATCGGCTTCGTAGCCGAGTACTACACCTCGGGAAAAAGGGTTCAGGACCTGGCGGGGTTTTGCCGCACTGGCACAGCCACAAACATCATCCAGGGAATCGCGCTCAGCTACCGAAGCACGGTGGTCCCGTTAGTTCTTATTGCTCTAGCGACCATCATCTCGTTTCAATGCGCGGGCTTTTTTGGCATCGCCCTCTCTGCAATTGGCATGCTTTCGATCGCAGGTATTACCGTTGCGGTGGATGCCTATGGGCCAATCTCGGATAACGCGGGAGGCATCGCTGAGATGGCACACATGGAAAAGCGCGTGCGCGAGATCGGCTCCGCGGCGCTGACGGCCCTGGCGCTCTTCGCGTCGTACATCCAGGTGTCCGGTATGGAAGTGATCGATATCATGGAGGCCAATGTGGTGGCCGTCCTGCTCATCGGCGGGATCATCCCGTTCCTCTTCGCTGGAGAGGCGATGCGCGCGGTGGGACAGGCCGCCTTTGGGGTGGTGGAAGAGGTAAGAAGGCAATTTAGAGAGATTCCTGGCCTGATGGAGGGGACGGCGCGAGCGGAATACGCGCGGTGTGTCGATATCACGACCGCCGGGGCGCTCAAACAAATGGTCGCTCCCGGTGTTATGGCCGTCGCCATTCCCATCGTCCTGGGGATCGTCCTGGGCGCGGATGCTTTGGCAGGCATGCTCGCCGGCGCCCTCGTATCCGGCGTGCCGCTTGCTCTTCACCTGGCCAACGCCGGCGGGGCATGGGACAACGCAAAGAAGTATATCGAGGCAGGGAACCTCGGGGGCAAGGGCTCCGATGCGCATAAGGCCGCCGTCGTCGGCGACACCGTCGGGGACCCGTGCAAAGACACCGCGGCTCCGTCCATGAACATCCTCTTAAAACTCATGACGGTGGTTTCCCTTGTCTGTGCCCCGCTAATTATCGCTGCCCATAACATTCTACTCAGTTGGTTCTTCTAATCATGGACTGGTATCACATCTTTGATGCGACAACTGAAAAATGGCTCACCCTCGCGATCTTTGCCGGCTGTTTTATTTTAATTCTCTACCGCAATGTAAAAATCGTCTACGTCTCGCTGGCAGCGGCCGCCCTGCTCATTGCCCTGGGCATAATTTCGCCGACTTGGGCTATTCTCAACAAAGTCGATTGGGACGTCCTGGCGATTTACTGGGGATACGGCATGCTCGCGATCGTCTTTCGCGAAAGCAAGGTGCCATCCCTGATTGCGACTTACGTGCTTGCCCGGATAAAGAAAGAAAAATACGCTCTCCTATTCATCTGCGCCCTGGCGGCGTTTTTATCGTCCTTCATGGCCAACCCGGTTATCGTCATCATGCTCGCTCCCCTGGCCATCGAGATCGCCGAGCGGCTGAACGCGTCTCTTTTCCTTTACCTGATAGGTTTGGCGATCAGCTCCAATGTCGTGACCACAGTCAGCATGGTCGCCGACCCTCCCGCGCTCATCCTCGCGATGGCGACCAACATGACGTTCCTCGATTTCTACTGGTTCATGGGGAAGGTGGGGCTGGGCACGCTGTCTACTGTCGGTGTTATCGTTGCCTTAGGGACGCTCTTGTTCCAATTCCGACACCTCAATAACGCCGTCGATATCAAAGAGGAAAGGGTCCGTATAACCTACGGGCCGACGATCATCTTTTTCATAAGCGTTTTTGCTCTGGCCTTCATCCCCATGAAACACCCGGGCATCGTAGGCTTCCTCCTCGGCCTCGCGTCCCTGTTCATCGGTCGAAAGATAATCGGCGAGATGATGCGCGAGTTCGACACGATCTGGTTCCTCATCGGAATTTTCGTCGTGATCGGCACCGTCGAGAGCGTGGGCTTGCTAAAGGACTTTGCGGATTGGCTTAGCGGCACGGGTTTACGGAGCCCGACGGCCTACCTCGCGATTTTGACCTGGATGTCGGTTGTCATATCCGCGTTCGTTGACAATGTCCCGTACACGATTCTCATGATTCCAGTGTGCGATTACCTGGCGAAAGCCTTGGGGGTAAGCGTCTGGCCGTTATATTTCGGCATGCTGGTAGGCACCGGCATCGGCGGGAATATTACCCCTGTGGGCGCGACGGCAAACGTTCTGGCATGCGGTATGCTGGAAAAGCGCGGCTATCAGATCAACCTCTGGGAGTACATGAAGATCAGCATCCCCTTCAGCGTCGCGGCGGTACTCTCCGTACACATTCTTTTACAGTGGCTGTGGCTGTAACCCCTTTACCGTCTCAGGAGTACGTTGAGAACAGGATTCACCAGATACCAGTCAAACGACTGGAGCCCAAGCGACGTGGCAATCACTCCCGGCGCCAGTGGAACCCCGAGTGCCATCTCGAAAGCGACACGGAAAAACAAGTAGATGCCCAAGCCATAAAGCACGCTCATCTTCCAGGACTCGCGCGCCTGGAATCGCAGGAATGCCGGGCTCAGCAAGAGCGACCCAACCTTGAATCCGCAGAGCCAGAAGCCGAGCGCGAAGACAACGGTCCACGCCGAGATGGACATAGTTCGCTGGCGCGCCAGCTTTGGGTCGAGAACGACTCCGGCATCCGCTTTTTCACCTGGCTCACCGTGGCTGCCCTCCACCTTCGCGCTCGACCGCTGACAAATCGCATGCCAGCAAGCGAGCCCGCACTGCACGAGCGCCAGTCCCAGCACCGGAAACCCGATCGCCCACGGGAAGAGCCGGGTGCGAAACGGCCAGCTCCGCGCCTCCCACACGATCCAAAGTAGGAGGAGCACGAGGAAAGCGCTGATCAAAATGTCATTCCTCGCTCGCGACAACCGCCTTCTCCTTTAGCGCACTGCGCCTGACAACCAGTTCTTGGATATTCGGCAGGAA
>JACPFH010000361.1:0-8131 GCA_016183075.1 Deltaproteobacteria bacterium
AAAAGACCGTGATCTTCGTCACCCACAGCATCGAGGAGGCCGCTTATCTCTCAGACCAGATCGTTTTGATGTCGCCGCGGCCCGGAACCGTGTAGCGGATCATCCACCCTGACGTCGAGCGCGGTAAGAGCCCGGACGAGATCAGACGCGACAAGAATTACCTCGATGCCGTAGATGAGATCTGGCAGATCCTGAAGCAGTACATCGTTTGACCAGGCGAGCCTCGCATGACCCTGTTTGGCAAGAGAATCCCGTTCATCTTCTCGCCGGTGATCTGGTTCATTCTATGGGAGCTGATCGGCCGGGCGGAGCTGTCGACGATCATCCCGCCCGTCTCCCGCGTTGTCGCGGCAGGGATCACGATCCTGCCAACCGAGAAGTTCAGCGCGGCGGCTTGGATCTCTTTGCGGTCCTTCACGACCGGTATGGCGCTCGCCCTGGTCATCGGAATCCCGATCGGGGTGCTGATGGCGCGAGTGGAGGTTGCGCGCAGGATCGTGGGACTTTGGGTGAATATCTTCGTCAGCGCTCCGATCTCCGCGCTGGTGCCGATACTGATGGCGGTCGTCGGCATCGGCGAGACCACGGTGGTCGTCACGGTCTTTCTCTTCGCCGTATTCGTCATCCTCCTGGACACCCAGGTAGGTGTGAAGCAGGCGGACAGGTCCCTGGTGGAAATGGCGCGGTCGTTCGGCGCGCGCAGTTACCAGATCTACTCCAAGGTGCTTCTCTTGAGCGCCCTTCCTGAGATCCTGGCCGGCATACGCCTCGGCACGATCCGGGGCGTGAAAGGCATGGTCATCGGTCAGCTTTTAATCGCGATTCTCGGAGTGGGAGAGCTGTTCGAACTCTATTCCAAACACTTTTTGATGGAGGAGTTCTGGGCTTTGGTTATTGTCGTCTTTATGTTCGCCTTCGCCCTGTCGGAAGCCATCGCTTTTCTCGAACGACGGGTCGAATACTACGCCGCCGCCCGGTAGAAACTTTGCGCGCGCCTAAGGATGGGAATTGGCCCCGTTTACGCCTTGGCCGCCTGGGCCTCGCGACGGGTGGGGATTTTGGCGGCCTCACGAGCGATCGCGACCCGGCCGGTGCGCACGATCTCCTTGATTCCGAGAGGCTTGAGCAGATTGATCAGCGCTTCGACCTTGTCCACGTCCCCCGTCACCTCGATCGTGTAGGTCGTCGGTGAGGAATCGACGATCTTCGCCCGGAAGATATCGGCGATTCGAATGGCCTCGTCGCGATGCTCGGGACGGGTATGGATTTTAATCAGAGCGGTCTCGCGGTCGAGGAAATTCGACTCCGTCAGGTCGACCACCTTGAGCACCTCGATGACCTTATTGAGCTGCTTGATGATCTGTTCGATCAGGCGGTCATCTCCCTGTGTGACGATGGTAATCATGGATACCGTGGGATCCAGGGTAGGCGCCACGGACAGGCTTTCGATATTGTACCCGCGCGCGCTGAAGAGCCCCGCGACCCGGGCCAAAACGCCGGCCTTGTTTTCCACCTGTACCGAAATGATGCGTTCCATCCAGGATTCGTTATTGATGATTCGCCACTCCGCTATCGCCAACCATCGACGCGTGCTCATCAGGCGCGGAAAATGTGACTGCCCCCGAATGGCGACGAGCGAATACGCGAGTGACGAAGCTCAGGCAGGAAGGACCCCTTCCCCCTCCTCAACCTTATCCTTATCTTTCTTTTTGGCTAGCGCGCCACGGTCCGCATTTCTGAGTTCTGGCGGATCCTCCAGCAGCATCTCATGGTGCGCCCCGCCGGCAGGGATCATGGGATAGCAGTTCTCGAACGGGTCTACGTGAAAATCCATGAGAACCGGTCCGCGGTGTTTCAAGCCCTCGCGAATCACAGGTTCCACCTCGGCCGGCTTGCTCGCGCTGAGCCCGAGAAGCCCGTAGGCCTCAGCCAACTTGACAAAGTCCGGGACATTGCCCAGCTGACTCGAGGCGTAGCGGCCCTCGTAGAATAGATCCTGCCACTGGCGGACCATCCCGTGGAAGTTGTTATGGATGAGGACGACCTTCACCGGGAGCTTATAGATCGCGGCCGTCGCAAGCTCTTGAAGATTCATCTGAAAGCTACCCTCGCTGGTGATGCACAGAACAAGCTTGTCAGGATAGGCCTTCTGTGCCCCGAGAGCCGCCGGGAGGCCGAAACCCATCGTACCGAGTCCCCCTGAGGTGATGAACGTGCGTGGCTTCGAGCCTTTATAGTATTGCGCCGCCCACATCTGGTGCTGACCGACGTCGGTCACCACAATCCCCTCGTGGTGGGTCATTTCAAACACCCGGTCTATGACAAATTGCGGCTTGGTGACCTTGTCTCCTTGCTCGTAGCGCAGCGGATGCGTCCGCTTCCACTCTTCAATCTGCTCCCGCCACGGGCGACGCAGCTCTTTGAGATCGCTTTGGTTCCCGTCCATCGCCCGCAAATAAACGTTCAACTGCTTGAGCACGGCTTTCACGTCGCCCACAATCGGGATGTGGGCGTGCACGTTCTTTTTGATGGACGTCGGATCGATGTCGACATGGACAACCTTTGCCTCGGGGCAGAAATCGGAAAGTTTCCCGGTCACCCGGTCGTCGAATCGGGCCCCGATAGCGATCAAAAGATCCGCGTGATGCATGGCCATGTTGCTCCAGTAGCCGCCGTGCATCCCCAACATGCCCATGCACAAAGCGTGCGTGCCGGGGAAACTGCCGAGGCCCATCAGCGTCATGGTCACCGGGACCTGGGCGATTTCCGCGAGCTCGCGGATCTCGCTGGCCGCGTCGGAAAAGACCGCTCCGCCGCCGGCATAAATGACCGGACGGCGCGCTTTCTTGATCTCTTCGGCCGCCTGCTTGATCTGGTATTTGTTACCCTCGTAGGTGGGGTTATAGCCGCGCAGGTTAACCTTCTCAGGGTACTTGAAGTCAGCTTTATCCGTGCTCACGTCCTTAGGGATATCCACCAACACCGGCCCCGGCCGCCCAGTCGTGGCTATGTAAAATGCCTCTTTGATCGTCCGCGCCAACTCGCCGACATCCTTAACCAAGACATTGTGCTTCGTACAGGGACGGCTGATGCCGATATTGTCCGCCTCTTGAAAGGCGTCGTTGCCGATCAGGTTCGTTGAGACTTGTCCCGTGAACGCCACTAACGGCACGGAATCCATATAGGCATCGGCTAATCCCGTCACGATATTGGTCATGCCCGGGCCCGAAGTCACCAGGACGACTCCGGCCCTCCCGGTTGCCTTAGCATAACCCTCGGCCATGTGGGCCGCTCCTTGCTCATGGCGTGTCAAAATGACTTCCACGTCTTTTCATTCCGTACCCCTTTGAACGCCGCTCTGCCGATGTCTTCCCAAGATCTCCATGATCTTATCTTTGCCCGCAAGTTTTAATTTTTGCAGCCGCTTTTTTTCCACCTCTTCTACTGGAGTGAGATAGGCTTTGTGCTGGTAGCCCAGGAGTCTTTTTTCCAACTCCTGATGCTCATCGTAGTATTTCTTAAGTTCGGGGTCCTTGTCCAAAAGCGAGACGATCAGCTGTTCCTCTCCCCTCTCCATGATGTGACCCTCCTGAATTTTTCGCGCCCACGAAATTTTCTTCTATCGCACTAAACCCGTTTTGTCAACGGAGGAAAAACTTGTTTTTCCTGTAACTTATCCTCTCCTCGGCGTTTCATTTCCGCCTCGGCAAGGCGCACATAGCGGGGCGCCAAAGCGCCCAATGGATCAGCCGCGCCGGCCGTGAGTCTGTCTGCGCCGAGCCGGGCAACGCCTGCGCCGACTCAAACGCGGCTCGGGCGCCGAAGACTCCTGTAATTTGTTCTCCGTAGACCCGGGTTCCATCGCCAATAAAAAGGCAAGGGCTGGTGGTGTCGAGAGAACCGATTCGCTCGAGCACCTGCCCGGGCGTGCAGACCACATCCTCCGCGAGCCGCTCAAGCCTCCCGCTCATCCGCCGAAACAGCGCGGCATAGACTTCTTTTTTCCGCGCATCCAAGATTGGACAAATCAGCCCTTCCCATTTTGCGGCCCGCGCTGCAACGGCTTCAAGAGTCGGGACCCCGACAACAGGGATCGCCCAGCCGTAGGCAAGACCTTTGACGGTGCTTAGCCCGATCCGCAGACCGGTAAACGAGCCTGGCCCGATGGAAACCGCCAGGGCGGAGATGTCCGCCAAACACAGTCCGGTGCTGTGCAAAAGCTGCTCGATCAAGGGCAGGACAATCTCAGCATGATTGGGTTTTTCCCGCCTGATTTTCCCACGATCCGCTTCAGTTCCGTTCGGATACACTGCCTCGCCAACCAGCCCCCCGCGTTCAACCAGAGCCACACTCGCCGTCGCGGTGGCGGTATCGATCCCGAGAACTCTCATCGCTTCAATTCCACAGTAGGCAGCCAAGCCAAGAGGTTTTAGGTTTTGGGTTTTGCGTGCAAACTCAGAACTATTGCCTATTGCCTGTTGCCTTCTGCTCACTGCTCACTATCCCTCAAGGAACCTCGTGATGTCGTTGTAAAAGGCGTAGATCATAATGAGGATAAGGATAAAAATCCCGATTTGCTGGGCGCGCTCGCGGTGTTTGAGCTCGACCGGCCGTCCCAGAACAACTTCGAGGAGAAAGAAAAGCAGGTGCCCTCCGTCCAGAACCGGGATCGGCAGAAGATTCAGCACGCCCAAGTTGACGCTCAAAATAGCGACGAAAAAGAAAAAACTCGTCGCCCCTTCCCGCGCCTGCTGCCCGGCCATCTGCGCGATCAAGAGCGGGCCGCCCAGGTTTCGCGGCGAGACGTCACCTTTGATCATCTTATACATCGCCACGAGGGTGAGAACCGAATACTCGCCGGTCTTGTAGAAAGCGCGGCCGACGGCCAATAGCGGGCTGCTTTTTTCGATGCCAACCTCGCTCGCCACCCCGATCGCCCAGACTTCGATCGTCTCGCCAAACACGCTTCTCCCTTCCCTCTGCGTGGGTTGCACGACGATGTCCATCTCCCGCCCGTCCCTGTCGATGCGAACGCCAAGGGCCTTTCCCCCGCTCTCTTTGATCCGGCTCGAAAGTTCCTCCCACTTCTTCACCGCCCGGCCGTCCACCGAAACGATCCGGTCGCCTTTCTGTATACCTGCTTGAGCCGCCGGCGATTGCGGCTCGACGCCGCCGACAACCGTTGTCAGCGTGGGAACCCCATGAACCATAAAAATCCAGATGAACACCACGACCGCCAAAAGAAGATTGAAGAGCGGTCCGGCAGCCACGATTGCCGTCCGCTTCGCCAGCCCCTGATGGGAAAACGACCGGTCGATATCTGTCGCGTCGACCTCCGCGTCCGGGTCTTCACCGACCATCTTTACATAGCCGCCCAACGGAAACGCGCTCAAGGCATACTCGGTTTCGCCGACCTTTCTCGACCAGACTTTTGGCCCAAAACCCACCGAGAATGTGAGCACGCCTACGCCGGAAAGCTTCGCAATCAGAAAATGACCCAGCTCGTGGATGATGATCAGAATGCCAAGTCCCACTACCGCCGAGACGATCGCGTAAATCACCGTCCCCATTCAGTCTTCTCCTTTGTCAATCAGGGCCGCAGCTTTTTCCCGGGCCCATCGATCGATTTCTAAAATCTCCTGAACTTCTCGCGGGCGAGTGCTCACGTGAGCCTCCATGGTCTGTTCGATAATGCGGTGGATGTCGAGGAACCCAATGCGTTTTTCCAGAAAAGCGGTGACGGCCACTTCATTGGCCGCGTTGAGCACCGCAGGCATCGTTCCGCCCTCCGCCAGCGCTTGATAGGCAAGGCTCAGGGCCGGGTACCTTCGCTTCTCCACCGGCAGAAACGTCAGCTCCCCCAGCCGGGTTAGCTCCAGCGGCCGCCAGTTCGCCCTCAGCCGGCGCGGGTACGAGAGCGCATAGGCGATCGGAATCCGCATATCCGGGATACCCAACTGGGCGATGATCGATCCGTCCTGGTAGCGTACCATCGAATGGATCACGCTTTGCGGATGTATCACGACCTGCACTTGCGCAGGCGAGATATCGAAAAGCCACCGCGCCTCGACAACCTCAAGCCCCTTGTTCATCATCGTCGCCGAATCGATGGTAATCTTCGGCCCCATCTTCCAGTTCGGGTGCTTCAAAGCCTCTTTGACTGTAACACGGCGCAGACGTTTCAGAGAAGCGCGCAGAAACGGCCCGCCGGATGCCGTGAGGATGATGCGATCCACCTCCTCGCGCCGGTTGCCTTGCAAGCATTGAAAAACGGCACTGTGCTCGCTGTCGACGGGAAGGAGCCGAACACCCTTTTGCTTGGCCTCGTGAACGAAGATCTCTCCGGCCATCACCAAAGCTTCCTTGTTGGCGAGCGCCATCTGTTTTCCCGCCCGCACTGCCGCAAAGGTCGGAACCAGGCCGGCGCCTCCCACGATCGCCGCCACTACCACGCCGACTCCGCCCGCCGTCGCCACGATCACCGCTCCCTCTTCCCCGGAAAGGATCTCCACCCTGTGTGCTCCCAAAAGGCGCCGCAGCTCCGGCACCGCCTCTTTTTCGCGGATGCTGACGCAGGCGGGTGAAAACTCCTTGACCTGCCTGGCCAGACGCCGCAAATTGCGGCCGGCCACGAGCCCCTCAACCTTGAACTCCCCGGGAAACCGCCGCACCAGGTCGAGCGTGCTTACCCCCACCGAGCCCGTCGAGCCGAGAACCGCGATCGATTTCATAGCCGGAGAAACCGCAGGTAATAGACCGTAAACACAACGGAGAATATAAGACTATCGACTCGATCCAGCAACCCGCCGTGTCCCGGAAGCAAACGGCCGGAGTCTTTGACGGAGAACGCGCGCTTGATCCACGACTCGAAAAGGTCGCCCGCCTGCCCGAGCAGGCTGAGCACAAAAGACAAAAGCAACATCTCCGGCCACGGCGCCCACGGAAGCAAAACCCTGCCCCCGATCGCCCCGGCGATCAGGCTCGCCGCGGTGCCTCCCAGAGCCCCTTCGACGGTCTTGGCCGGGCTGATCTCCGGAGCCAAACGGGTTCTTCCGAAATAGGTTCCGACGAAATAAGACACAGTATCTCCCCCCATAATCACCAGAAGAACCCACGTGACCCATTCCCTTCCATTCGGCACCTTATAGAGAACAAAAAAATGGGGCAGCAAGTACCCGATGTAAAAGATGCCGAGCAGCGTCCAGCTCAGGGATTGAAATCGCTCGCGTAGTTCCCCGCCGAAAAAAAGATAGGTCAAACACGCCACGACCGTCACGCCACCCAACCACGATCCGGGATCCGGAAGACCCGGGAACAGCAGACCGAAGGATACCACCGCCCCCAAGAGAATGCCCAGGAGCCGCTCGGTGCGCCGGCTCGGGAAGATCATAGAGAAATACTCCCACAGAGCGATGGCAGTCGCGATAAGAACCAGCAGCGAGAAGTGCCAGGGACGGCCCCAGCCGATGACGACGATCAAAAGGGGAAGCCCCACCAGCGCAGTAGCCACCCTGCTCATGATCTTCGACCTCACCGGCCTCCCTTCGCGGCATGCCGGCTTTGGCTGATCTGTTCGTCGGTCCGGCCGAACCTCCGGTGGCGCCGTTGATATTCGAGAAGGGCCTGGAGGTATTCCCTCTCCCGAAAGTCCGGCCACAGGGTCGGCGTGATATAGAGCTCCGTGTAGGGAACTTGCCAGAGATAAAAGTTGCTGATGCGCATCTCTCCGCTGGTTCGGATCAACAGGTCGGGATCCGGGATGGAACCCGTCTCCATGTGGGCCGAGACCATCTCCTCGTCGATATCTTCGACCGTACAAGTGCCTTCCTGAACTTTCCGTGCCATGGTCTGAACCATTTTGACGATGTCGTTTCGGCCGCTATAGCTCAGGGCCAACAGCACCGTCATGCCGATATTGTCGCGCGTGGCTCGCTCCGCATGCTCCAGCGTGCGCAGGACCGCGGGGGGCAGCCGCTCCTTCTCGCCGATCGCCATGAGGCGGATGCCGTGCCGGACCATCTTCGGCTGCTCCACCTCCAGGTAGTGTTCGAGGAGGCTCATCAACGCATGGACTTCGTCTTTGGGGCGCAGCCAGTTCTCGGTGGAGAACGCGTATAGGGAGAGATAGGGG
>JACPFH010000361.1:8170-24522 GCA_016183075.1 Deltaproteobacteria bacterium
AACCTAGCCCAGCGTCCGTTGCCGTCCATAATGATGGCGACATGCCGGGGCAACCGACTCTTGTCCAGGCCGTTTAGGTCCATCTGTCGATTGCTAAAGGTGGGAGGAAGATGCGGGCCCTAGACCTCCATGATCTCGTCTTCTTTGGCCTTGAGCGTCTTGTCGACCCTCCCGATGAAGTCGTCGGTGATCTTCTGAACCCGCTCTTGACAATGCTTGAAGTCGTCCTCAGTGATCTCCTTGTTTTTCTCCATCTCCTTGAGCTTCTCGATGGCAAGCCGGCGATGATTCCGCTGCGAGACGCGAAATTCTTCCGCGACTTTTTTGACGTGTTTCACCAGCTCCTTACGCCTTTCCTGAGTCAACTCCGGTATCGGGATGCGGATGATCTTCCCGTCGTTGCTCGGCGTCAGCCCCAAGTCCGACTTGAGAATCGCCTTTTCGATGCTGCCAATCGCGCCGCGGTCGTAGGGCTGAACCACCAGCAAACGGGGCTCCGGAGCCGACAGGTTGGACAGGCGGTTCAAGGGAGTGGAAGCGCCGTAATAATCGACCATGATCCCTTCCAGGAGCGCCGTCGATGCCCGCCCCGTGCGCAGCTTCGCCAGATCCCTGCGAAAGGCCACGACCGATTTTTCCATTTCCTTCTGCAGTTCGGTAAAAAAGGCCTCGTTCATTTTCTCCCCGCGCTCACAAGGGTTCCGATGTCTTCGCCTGAAACGACTCTCTTGATGTTGCCCTTCTGCAAGATGTTGAAGACGATGATGGGCAAGTGGTTGTCCATGCAGAGCGAAATCGCCGTGGAGTCCATGACCTTCAGCTCTCTGTTCAGCACGTCGATGTAAGTGAGCTCGCCGTACCGCTTGGCGCCCGAGTGTTTCAGGGGATCGCTGTCATAGACTCCGTCAACCTTGGTCGCCTTGAGGATGACCTCGGCGCCGATTTCCATGGCGCGAAGACTCGCCGTCGTGTCGGTGGTGAAATACGGATTGCCCGTCCCTCCCGCGAAAATCACCACCCGGCCCTTCTCGAGATGGCGAGTCGCCCGGCGACGAATGTACGGCTCCGCCACCTGACGCATCTCGATCGCCGACATCACCCGCGTCGGCACGCCGATCTTTTCCAGGGCGTCCTGTAAGGCAAGACTGTTGATGACCGTCGCCAACATCCCCATCGTGTCCGCGGTGGCTCGCTCCATCACCCAATCCCCCACCTCCGCGCCGCGCAAGATGTTGCCTCCTCCCATAACTAATGCCATCTCGCAACCGAGCGCCCTGACCTCTTTGATCTCCCCGGCAAACGCGCGCACCATCGCGCCGTCGATGCCGAATCTCTGGGCCCCGGCCAAGACCTCGCCCGTCACTTTCAAGATGACCCGCTTGTACTTGAGTTTGGAGATAGTCATGTATAGGGAACCAGTAAGGAACTCGACGCTACGCGGTCTCGACCCCCTCTCCCAGATGATAGCGCACAAAGCGGCGCACTCGAATGTTCTCCCCGAGCCGGGCGATCGCATCGTGAAGCAGATCCGCCACCTTGCGATCGGGATCTTTGATGAACGCCTGCTCTAACAGACAGACCTCGGAATAAAACCGCTCCATCTTGCCCTCGACGATCTTGTCGACGACTTTTTCCGGTTTTCCTGAATCCAGCGCCTGCTGCCGGTAGATGGCCTTCTCTCTCTCCATCTCCTGCGCGGAGACATCCTCCGGCCCGATGTACCGCGGATTCGCCGCGGCAATCTGCATCGCCAAGTCTTTGACCAGGGCCTGGAATTCCGGCGTGCGCGCGACGAAGTCGGTTTCACAGTTGAGCTCGAGAAGAACCCCGATTTTCCCTCCGGCATGGAGGTAGGCGCCCACGAGCCCTTCCGCGGCCACCCGCCCCATCTTCCTGGCCGCGCTGGCCAGCCCCTTGCGCCGGAGATAGTCGACCGCCTGTTCTACGCTCCCGCCGGACTCGGCGAGAGCCTTTTTGCAGTCCATAATCCCTGCGCCGGTTTTTTCTCTGAGTTCCTTTACCGAAGCTGCGCTGACGTCCATCAAACTCACGTTCCTCCTACCGCGGAATCCTCCACCGCGCCGGCGCCTGCGGCTCCCACCGCCGGCGACACGGCTTTCTGCTCCTCATGCTCCTGCGTCAAGGCCCGCTCGTGCAGGCTTTTGCCTTCAAGCACGGCGTCAGCCATCGCCGAACAAAACAGGCGAATAGCCCGGATCGCGTCGTCGTTGCCGGGTATTTTGTAGTCGACCATGTCGGGGTCGCAATTGGTATCGATCACCGCTACGACCGGGATGCCGAGCTTTCTCGCTTCCCGAAGGGCGATCTCTTCCTGCTTCGGATCGACCACGAAGATCGCGTCGGGGAGCTTCTTCATGCCCTTGATCCCGCCGAGGGAATATTCAAGCTTCTCTTTTTCCCGCCTGAGCCCGAGCATCTCTTTTTTGGTGAGCGCCTCCACGATTTTGGGATCGTTCTCCATTTCCTCGAGCTTTCTCAGCCGCTCGATGCTCTGGCGAATCGTGGTGAAATTAGTCAGCGTACCGCCGAGCCAGCGATTGTGCACGTAGAACATGCCGCACCGCCCGGCTTCCTCTCGAATCGCGTCTTGGGCTTGCTTCTTCGTACCGACGAAAAGCATGTTGCCGCCGGAGGCCGCCAAATTGCGCACCACCCCGGCCACCTCTTTGAACATGGTCACGGTCTGCTGCAGATCGATGATGTGAATGCCGTTGCGCGCCCCGAAGATGTACGGCTTCATCTTCGGATTCCATCGGCTGGTTTGGTGACCAAAATGGACTCCAGCCTCCAATAACTGTTTCATCGATAGGTCGGTCATAAAGTAGACTCCTTTGGTTTTGCCCTCCCCTCTCCTCACCTCCCCTCCGCTCCCGCCAGGGCACCGCGGAGGGGATCAGAAAGGGTGTGATTTCCGTGCTGGTACGCGCCCGTTCCCGCCAGCCCGCAAGGACGGGCGGGACGACCGCGAGAAAGACTTAATGTTCTTGCGCTTTTAACAAAGATCGGCGATCTGTGCAAGGCAGCCTTGCGGCCGGCGGCGCCAGGCGGGCTACTGGTTCATGGAATCAAGGAATTCTTTATTGTTCTTGGTCCCATGGATCTTGTCCAGCAGGAACTCCATGGCCTCGACCGAGTTCAGTTGAGACAAAACCTTGCGCAGGATCCAAATCCGATTCAAATCCTCTCTGGGCACCAGCAGCTCTTCTTTGCGCGTTCCCGATTTGTTGATGTCGATGGCCGGGAACACGCGCTTGTCCATCAGCCGGCGGTCGAGGTGAATTTCCATGTTGCCGGTTCCCTTAAACTCTTCGAAGATCACTTCATCCATGCGGCTACCGGTATCGATGAGCGCGGTCGCGATGATCGTCAGGCTTCCTCCGTCCTCGATGTTACGCGCCGCGCCGAAGAATTTTTTCGGCTTGTGCAGCGCGTTGGAGTCGACGCCCCCGGAAAGGATCTTGCCGCTCGGCGGCACCACCGTATTGTACGCGCGCGCCAGGCGGGTGATGCTGTCCAGAAGGATGACGACGTCCTTGCCGTGCTCCACCAGACGCTTGGCCTTTTCGATCACCATCTCCGCGACCTGGACGTGACGCGTCGCCGGCTCGTCAAAGGTGGAGCTCACCACCTCGCCTTCCACGGAGCGCTGCATGTCCGTAACCTCTTCAGGCCGCTCGTCGATCAACAGGACAATAAGAACGACCTCTTCGTGGTTGTGAGCGATGGCTTTGGCGACGTTCTGGAGCATCATGGTTTTTCCGGTCCTCGGGGCGGCCACGATCAGCCCCCGCTGCCCTTTCCCGATCGGGGTCAACAGATCGATGACCCGCGTCGTATATTCATCGGGAATATACTCCAGGTGAAATCGCTCATTGGGATAAAGAGGCGTCAGGTTATCGAAGAGGATTTTGTCGCGCGCCCGCTCCGGGTCCTCGTGGTTGATCGCCTCCACCTTGAGGAGCGCAAAGTAACGCTCGCCTTCTTTGGGCGGGCGAATCTGTCCCGGGATGATGTCCCCGGTGCGCAGGTTGAAGCGACGGATCTGGCTCGGGGAGACATAGATATCGTCCGGACCGGGCAGGTAGTTGTAATCCGGCGCCCGTAAGAATCCGAAACCGTCCGGGAGGGTTTCCAGCACCCCCTCGCCGAAGATATATCCGTTCTGCTCGGTTTGCGCCTGCAAGATGGCGAAGATCAGCTCTTGCTTGCGCATGTTGGCGGCGCCTTCCACGTTGAAGCTTTTTCCGATCAGGGCCAACTCGCTGATCTTTCTTTCCTTCAACGACTTGAGGTTTAACCCGTTCTTGAGGTCGAGATCGCTGAGGTTGACGCTTGTCTCCTCTACCGCCTCCGATTCGACCCGGGTTCTCCCACGAACCATAACCATGCCCCTCCTTTAGAGAGAAATACCGACGGCAAAAAATCCCACTCGATGAACAACCGCCCCACTATTCAGCTTACCAGAACCGTTCTCCGACACGGTCTACAGGATCGACAGGCTCTTTGACACGCAGGCGAATATCTCGTTAGGAATCCCAATCAAACGTCTGGGCCGGATATCAGTGAACAACTACCTTAGTGTGGGGTTGGTTCCAAAGATTGTCGTTGAAATGGTTACCGAACATAATCAGGTTAATAAAATCCACTCTGCTTGTCAACCCCCTTGTCCGTATTTTTCGCCTTCCTCGAGCTGCCCTGCTTTGAGCACCGCTAAGAGTTGCCTCATGTCCTCCGCCATCGGCGCGCAAAATTCCATCCGCTTCTGCGCACGGGGATGCTGGAAGGCAAGGCGCTCCGCATGAAGCGCCTGGCGGGGAAATTCGTCCACGGGTCGAAGCTCCACGGGGCCTTGGGAAGGCCGCCTTCGCTTCCCTCCGTACACGCGATCTCCCACCACCGGGTTTCCCTGCTCCGCGAGATGGACCCGGATCTGGTGGGTTCGTCCGGTGCGGGGCTTCAAGCGAAGGAAACTGACCCAAGACCATCGATCGCTATCGCCGGCGACCTTGAAGGCGCTGATCGTATGCCATTCGGTCAGCGCTTCGCGAACCTGCGCGACCGCGCGCAGAGTAGACATCCGTTTCCGATCGGAGCGATGCCGTCCGATGGGTCGATCCATCAATCCCTTCCGCCCGGGCATCTTCCCCCACACGAAGGCAACGTATTCTTTGTCGACCCGCCGCTCTTTGAACTGGCGCACAAGGTGCTGGAATGCCAGCGCCGTCTTGGCGACCACCATAACGCCCGAAGTATCCTTGTCCAATCGATGGACGATCCCGGGACGGCGCTCACTGCCCACGCCCGCCAGACCTGGACAGTGGTGAAGGAGCTGATTGGCCAGGGTGCCGCCGCGTCGCCCGGCCCCGGGATGAACTGCGATCCCCGGAGGCTTGTTGAGGACCAGGCAATCCTCGTCTTCGTAGAGCACGTCCAGAGCTCCTGCCTCCGGAACCAGCGAGGTCTCCTTCGGCAACGGCGATAGAACTTCGATCCGGTCTCCGGTCTTTACCCGATTCGCCGGTTTCGACGTTCGACCGTTTACGGTGATCCGCCCGGCGCCGATCATCTTCTGAATCCCGGACCGGTTCCAACCCTCCTCCGGGTAAAGACCGCCCAGATGGCGCGTCAGAAAAAGATCCAGACGCATCCCCTGATGCTCGCGCCCCACAGCAACGCGACAAACGGCCATGGTCCGATCACTTCGCCGGCAGCAAACCACCACCCGCTTCGACCTGGCGCAAGATGTCGCGCGCGTTGGAGACGTCTTGCCGGATCTGCTCGACCAAAAGCTCCGAGGAAGCGAACTTCCTCTCCTCGCGAATTCTTTTGACGAAAAAGAGACGAACAGCCTGCCCGTAAAGATCCCCGTCGAAGTCGAAAATATAGCTCTCGACCGTGCGCGGGCCCGGGCCGAAACTAGGGTTGATTCCTATGCTTGTGGCGCTCGGCAACCGCCGTTCGCCGACTTCGAGAAACGTCGCGTAGATTCCGTCGAGCGGAACAACTTCGGTTCGCGGCGCGATATTGGCCGTGGGAAATCCGAGCAGCCGGCCTCTGTTCTGGCCGGCGACGACCCGCCCCGAGATAAAATGGTAGCGACCTAAGAAACGGCTCGCGTCATCGACCTGGCCATGCTCGATCATGGTTCGGATCCGGCTGCTGCTGATACGCACCCCGGCCAGCACGATCGGATCCACCACCCCCACACCAAACCCGATCTCCCCTCCCCAGCGCATCAGATCCTCGACGCGCCCTCTTCTCCCTTTGCCGAAGCGCAAGTCTCTGCCCACCCAAATTTTTCGCACCTTGAGACGCTCGGCCAGATAACGCCGCACGAACTCCTCCGCTTCCACATTGGCGAATGCCTGGTCAAAATTCTGGATGATGACGACGTCGACGGCGAAAGATTGCAGCAGACGCAACTTGTCCTTGTGGGTCAAAAGCAAGCGTGGCGTCCGCTCCGGCGCCAGAATGGTGAGCGGATGGGGTTCAAAGGTCAACACTACCGACTTGCCTCCCATTCTCTTGGAATCTTCCACGATGCCGCGCAGGAGGGCCTGATGACCCAGGTGAATGCCGTCGAAATTGCCCAGAGTCAAAACCGGCCTGGGAATGGAAAAGCTTCCGTGTTCGGTATGTCGCAAAACCTCCATGATTTCGCTTGGCTCAAATCGCTGGCTTCTAGCTTTGCCCTCCGTCGCCGGGCGGAAATAGGTAAGGAGAGGCTAAAGAAACTTCGCGTAACAGCTCAGGGAGGATCGGGGTCAAAGCTCACGGTCGATTCCGCTGAACAACCAGCTTTTCATGCTTCGACGGGCTCAGCATGAACGGAAAATCGTCAACGTTTTCAATCCAATTCCCGTTCGCCCTGAGCATTGTCGAAGGGTGAACTGGGTTTTTTCAGCGGAATCACGGTCCGGTCATGACTCCAGCGTCTTAAGCTTCTGCTGCGCTTTCAGCGCCTCCTCGGACTGGGGATAACGACCGATGAGTTCCTGAAGGATGAGGCGCGCGTCGATCTTGTCGCCGAGCTCGGCAAAGGCGAATCCCAGCTTCAGGAGCGCCGCCGGCACTTTGTCCCCCTTAGGATACTTGCGGCGGACTGCGTCGAATTCCAGGATCGCCTGATCGAACTCCCGCAGGGCGTAGTGCCCCTCGCCGATCCAATATTGCGCGTTGTCCGCAAGGTCGCTCTCGGGATGCTTGTTGAGAAAGTCTTTGAAGCGAGCGATCGCCCCCCGAAAGTCCTTGCGCTCCATCAGCGCCAACGCCTCCTCGTACCCCTTCTTCGCCAGCTCGTCCGCAGACAGCGTCGACGGCGGCCGGGCTGCGCCGGGCGGGGCCGCAGCCGCCGGGGGCGCCGGTTTCGCTCCCAGGACAGCCTCGCGCAACGAACGCAACTCATCTTCCCGAGTCTTTAGCAGCGATGCCTGGAGTTTAAGCTCGCTGTCGAGCTTCGCCAGTCTAGACTCCAATTCTCGGATGCGCTGATCCCCGGCTCGGCTCGACTCGCCCAGATGCCGGTCAGTCTGAAACCGCACTTCCTCCATCTTCTCCCTCAACGCCCCGATCTCTCCCTGCGCCTGCTGGAGGTTGGCGCGCGTATCGGCCAGCGTCTCCCTTACGCGTTCGACCTCCTGGCGCAGAGCTATGGTCTCTTTTTGCAGGTCTTTTTGCAGGGTTACCTGCTCAAGGCGGATACGCCGTTGCTCCCTCTCGATCAGATCTACTTGTTGCGGAATCTGGCAGGCCGAAAGCGCCGCTCCCCCAACCACAAGGAGCAGCCCCGCGTACCGCATCATAGGACGTGGAAGACTGAAGAGCCCGCCCTTTGATCTCAGGAGGCCGGCCTGGCGGGCAGGATTACAAAGCGAGCACGGCGATTCTTCTGCCAGCATCCCTCATTTTGCTCCCGGCATACCGGAACCTCTTCGCCGTAGCTGATCGTCGACAGGCGGCCCGCGGCGATGCCCAGACTCACCAGGTAATCTTTCGCTGCTTGCGCCCGTTTGGCCCCGAGCGCCAGGTTATACTCATTCGTCCCGCGCTCATCGCAATGACCCTCGACCTCGACCCGCGCCGACGGATTAGCCTTCAGCCACTCGGCATTGCGCTTGAGGGTCTCCCTCGCGTCAGGGCGGAGATCGGAGCGGTCATAATCGAAATAGACTTCCTGCAGCGGGCTGGAAGCTGCAGTCCCCGGCTTTTCGCCCCGGCGCAGCGCTTCCAGGCTCGACTTTCCCGCTTCTTGTTTCCCCTCGCGCGCCCCCTTAGCCGCCTGCTCTTTCACCGCGCCCTGAGCCCCGGGGGATCCGGGCGCCGGCCCGGCGGCTCCCTGCGGCTTGGTCGTCGCTGGTGACGCGCAACCGGCAAGCACTAGAAAGCCGAGAACAATCAACCCCTGCCGTCCCGAACAAGGTCGGTGACTCATCTTTTCTCCTCCTGGATCGTCCACTCACCTCTGCCGACTTTGGCGCGCCATCAATCCAAGCGCGCAGACCATGACGGGTTTGTATCATCTCCCCCCGAGGCTGTCAATCTTTGTTGGTTTTCTCCGTTCGCCTGCATGATGTGAATCTGATAGCGTCCCCTGCGATTGGAGGTGAACAGGAGAAACCGACCGTCCGGAGACCACGACGGGTCCTCATTATCCCCCGAGTTCGAGGTCAACAACATCGGATCCCCCCCTTTCGCGTCTATGCTGAAGATGTTGAACCGGCCCCCATGCCTTCCGGTGTAGGCGATCCGGTCGCCTTTCGGCGACCAGTCGGGCGATGTATTGTAGCCGCCCGAAAAAGTGAGGCGGCGCGTTTTCCCGCCGGCAAGCTCCAGGAGGTAAATCTGCGGCGTCCCGCTGCGGTTGGAAACGAAGGCCAAGCGATTTCCATCCGGCGACCATGCAGGAGAGACATCGATACCCTTGTCCTCGGTAAGACGCCGCACGGTTTTCCCCGAGTGATCCAAGAGATAAATGTCCGTGTTCCCGTCGCGCTCTAAAGACACGGCGGCGAGGCGTCCGTCCGCAGACCACTTCCCGCCCAGGCTGCCGCGAGCGGAAAATTTCGCATCCTTACTGCTAAAGAGATCGAACAGGTAAAGGCTGGGGCTCCCTTCCTTATAGGAGATGTATAGGATCGACCGGCCATCCGGCGTCCAGGCGGGCGATAGGTTGATGGTCCGGTTATTGGTCAACTGCACCTTCTCACTGCCGTCGAGATGGGAGACATAGATCTCTTTGAAGCGGCCCCCGGCGGTCGATACGTAGGCAATCCTGCTGTCGAAGGCGCCGCGCACCCCGGTGAACTGGAAAATGATCTCGTCGGCAAACTTGTGGGCGATGCGCCGGAAATCTTTCGCCTTGCCCGTGTATCGCTTGCCGACAACCTCCTTCGCCTGATAGACGTCGAACAGGCGCAATTCCACCACCAGATCCTCGCCTTGCGGGGCGAACCCGCCTTTGACCAACGCTTCGGCACCGAGAATGGACCAGTTGCGGAAATCGATGCTGCCAAGCGTAATCCCGCTGCGTTGAGGATCCTCCAAATAGGCGGAGCGGTCGAGCACGCGAAACCATCCCGATAACGTCAGATCGCGGGCGATCGTATCGGCGATCCCGTCAGAAAACTGTTTTCCCTCCGCCCCCGAATCCAGGTTTTTGAGCGGCGAGACTGCAATGGGATAGCGCTCGGCTCCAGGGCCCACGATGAGGCCGCGAACCTGCGCCTGGAGCGGCTGCGCGGCGAAACTAAAACAGACGAGAAAGAGCGCCAGGGCTCGTTCGAACATAGGCTTAACCCCCGAGGTCTTTCGGGCGAAAGGTCAGCTCCACGTCCATAAATTCCTTCCGGTAATTCTCCGGCGGAGGAGGCAGCGGGCTCGCCTTGGCGACCGCGCGCATAACCGAATCATCGTAGGAAGGATCGCCCGAAGCGCGCAGGATTCTCAGACCCGCAATCTGACCGTTGTCCCGAATGCCGAAGCGAACGGTCACTTCCAGGTCGCCCCTCTTTCCCACCCACGTCCACCGATCCCGGATCAGGCGCAGCATCTGGTTGCGATAGACCAAAAACTCAAAAGCCTTAACAATCCCTCCGCCGCTGCCGCCCGAGCCCGGAGCCGCCGCGCCGACGCCCTCCCCGGGACCCGCGCTCATGGGTTGTTTTTCCGCTTTCGCCAGCGCCTCCTTGCCCGCTTCGGCTTTCCTGCTCGCTTCCGCGCGCTCCCGCGCCCGATCTACGGCCGCCTGGATCAGTTTTTCCCGCACGCTCCCGGGCAAACTTTCGGCCGGCTGAGCTTCCTCTTTAACTTTTGGTTTGGCCTTCTCCGATTTCACGATCTCCCGCATTGCGGCGGGCCTCTCCACGGGCTTGCTTTCTTCCTTTTTAGGAGCCGCCTTTTTCGCCGGCTCTTGGACTACGACCTCTTTTTTTGCCGTTTCTTTCTTTGCCGGCTCCTTTCTCACCGGCTCGGCCTTAACTTTTTCCGCTTTCTTCTTCTGCCCGCGCTGCAGCTCGGTTCCAAGAACCGTTCCACCCAGTTTCTCCCCGCCCACCAGCTCTACCGTATAAACGGGATAGGCGGGCATCTTGCGCGCGGGTAAGTGCGGCACGACCCACAGAGTCCAGATCAAGCCCGCGTGGAGAACACCGGAATAAACGATACACTTCCACAGCAGTGAACCGCTCTCGTCGAAAGAAAAAAGAGGGGGACGACTCTTCGCCATCTAGTTCTCTTGCGATTCAGGCCGGGTCACCATGCCCAGCTTTTCGACCCCTGCTTCCTTGATCTGCGCGATAGTTTTTACCACGATCCCGTAGCGAACATCCTGATCTGCGCGCAGATAAACCTCCCTGCCGGGTTGGAGTTTCCGAATCGCGCGCAGCTTCTGCCCCAACTGGGAGAGGGTCACCTGGTTGTCATTAAGATAGATTCGTCCATTACGCGCAATGGCCACCACCAACTGCTCCTCCTTGCCCACAAGCGCTCCAGCTCGGGTTTGGGGAAGGTTCACCTGGACGCCCTGCTGGATAATGGGCGCGGTGATCATGAAGATGACAAGGAGCACAAGCATGATATCCACCAAGGGAACGACGTTGATTTGCGCCATCGCGGTCCCGCGACCCGACGAGGAATTGTCAAAAGCCATAACGTCTCCTCCGCTCACCGGCTCTCCGTTTCCCCCTGTCGCCGAATCGGGGATGGGGAGAAACGGAGAGGGGGCGACCGCCTATTTCAAGAAATGCCGTTCGGCGATATTCAGAAATTCGTGCGAGAAATTGTCCATGTCCGCGGCCAGAACCCTGATTCTCTGAACAAAGTGGTTGTACGCCATCACCGCCGGGATGGCTGCCGCCAGACCCATGGCCGTAGCAATCAGGGCCTCGGCGATTCCCGGCGCCACAGCCTGAATACTCGATGAGTGAGTTACACTGAGCCCGCGGAATGCGTTCATTATGCCCCACACCGTGCCGAACAGGCCGATGAAAGGAGTCGTGCTCGCCGTCGTGGCTAAAAACGTCAGCGACTTTTCCAGCTTCGTGATTTCCACGCTCGTGGCCCGCTTCATCGCGCGGGTCACGTTATCCACCCCGCCGAGATCGGTGTTGAAACCCTCGCTTTGGGCCGACTCCTTCTTGCTGCGCGAGACCCGGACCAGCTCCTCGTAACCGGCGCGAAACACCTGGGCCACGGGGCTCAATTTTAGTTCCCGGCTGGCATCGTGAATGGACGACAGATTGCGGCTGTCCCAGAAAATCTCGATGAACCTCTCCGACTCGTTCTTGGCGGTTCGGACCTGCCGGAATTTGTAAAAAATAATGCCCCAACTGACCACGGAAAACAAAATCAGGACATAAAGCACCACCTGGACGAGCGGCCCGGAACCCCTCACCAAATCCAAGATTCCCTGCTGCGGTGTCAACGTCAGCTCGGGTTGGGCCAGCACCTGAAGCAACCAAATGGAGAGCATCACGGAGTCCGATGGATCAATTGAAAAAGTATTATAATCCGTGTATTTAGTCAAATGGGCATGGCCGAGAAGCGATTATGAGACCTCCACTTGTCGTCGGCAATTGGAAAATGCACGGGGCCCAAACCCAAGCTTCGACCCTGGCGCGCGCCATACGGCGCGGCGTAAAGAGCTTCCGGCGCGTCGAGGTCGCTCTCGCGCCTCCTTTCACTGCGCTCGGCACGGTCGGCAAGATCATCCAAGGAAGCCGGGTCGAACTGGCCGGCCAAAACGTTTACTGGGAAAACGAAGGCGCTTTCACGGGCGAGGTGAGCCCGACGATGCTCCGCGCGCTGGGGTGCAGGTTCGTGATCGTGGGCCACTCGGAGAGGCGGCGCCTTTTCAACGAAGGCGACGAGGCGATCGCAAAGAAGATGCTTGCCTCCGTGCGCGCCGGTCTTAGGCCGATCCTGTGTATTGGAGAAACGCTGGCGGAGCGACAGAAGCGTCTCACCTACCGGATCCTTTCCCGCCAATTGCGCGCCGGATTGAAGGGGTTAGGCAAAAATGGTATAGAAACCTTCGAAGTTGCCTATGAGCCCGTCTGGGCGATCGGCACGGGCCGCAATGCCTCGCCGGAGCAAGTAAGTGAGGCGCACCGCTGGATTCGGGGCATGCTCGGGACGCTCTGCGGCAAAAAAGTGGCCAAGGAGATCCGCATTCTCTATGGCGGCAGCGTGCGCCCGGATAACGCGCCGCAATTAGCTGCGACCGAAGAGGTCAACGGATCGCTCGTAGGCGGGGCGAGTCTGAGGGCGCCCGATTTTTTGCGGATTATCCGCTCCTTTGCTTCGCCATCAGCTAGACAATGATTACTCTGGTGACCGTTGTACATATCCTGGTGAGCATCGGCTTGATTTTGGTCGTGCTCCTCCAGACCGGAAAGGGCGCCGACATCGGCGCCGTCTTCGGCGGCTCGAGCTCGACCATCTTCGGCAGCAGCGGCGCAGGAAACTTTCTGACCCGCTTGACCACCGGGATGGCGATCGTGTTTATGCTAACGTCCCTCACCTTGGGCTATTTCTCCGGCAAAAAGCCCTCCGCGAGCATTTTTGATCGCAGCAGCCCCGGGGTAGAACAGCCCGCGCAGAAAGCGACAGGCCAACAGCCTCAGGGGCAACCGGCTCCGTCTCAAGCTCCGTCGTCGAGCCCCCAGCCGCAGCCGCCACAACCACAACAACCCAAAACCCCCTAAAGAGAAGGCGGAAGGCTTGGGGCCCTTGAACGATTTGAACAATTTGAACGTTTTGAACGGATGGGTTCAAGCCGTTCAACCGCTTCGCTCCGTTCAACGACTATTGCCTCCTTCCTGTTGCCTTGGAAAACGTGCGAGGATGGCGGAATCGGCAGACGCGCTAGTTTGAGGGGCTAGTGCCAGAGATGGCGTGGGGGTTCAAATCCCCCTCCTCGCACCACAACATAATTCCCTGTCTCATGCGTCGACGCTCTCCACGGCCGGCGGAGAAATGAAGAAAAAGAAACGCAATTCCGCGAGGCGAAGCTCCAGCACGAAAGCCGCAGCGCTGCAGAAAATCATCAATTTGCTCCCCGCGCCCATCTTCGTCTATCAAGGAGAAAAAAATATTCTGGCCAACCCGGCTGCGGAAGCGCTCACCGGCTATACGAGAAGAGAACTGCTCAACATGAAATACTGGGAGGTTGTCCATCCGCAATATCGAGCCTTGATCAAAACTCGGGGCGCCGCCCGCCAACACGGAGAGAGCGTGCCCACAAGGTATGAAGTCAAGATTCTTACCAAGGCCGGCGAGGAGCGCTGGCTCGACTTTAGCGGCGGGCTCATCGGACTGGCGCGCGCGCCCGCGGTGGTCGGCGCCGCGATCGACATCACCGAGCGAAAGCAGACTGAAGGCAGACTCCAATACGAGCTCCAACGCATGGCGGCCGTGCGCGAGATCAGCCTCGCGATCAGCTCGACGCTGGATCTCAAAGGCGTGCTGGAGGTCCTGCTTCGAGAGGTAGATCTCCTGCTGCCTTATGCGGCGACGACCGTAAGGTTACAAAACCGTCAAACCGGACAGCTTGAAAACGTCGCCTGCCGCAACGTCAACGAAGAGGAGTGGAAGCGAGGCGCCGGCCGGCGAGGCGGACGGCTAGCGGAAACCGTCCTGCGAACCAAGGACCCGTTCGCGATTCCGAATCTCAACGCCGCTCCGCGGGAATCCGTTTCGGAATTCTTCCGCGGGCAGGGGTTCGTTTCCTATTTGGGAGTGCCGCTGATCGCCAAAGGGGAAGTCGTCGGCATCCTCTCCTTTTTTACACGGGAGGAGCACGACTTCACCGCGGAGGAGATCGCGTTCCTCAGAACGCTGGCGAATCAGGCGGCCGTGGCGATTCACAATTCCCAGCTTTACGAAGCCATCAGGAACCAGGCCGCGGAGCTGGAGGAGATCAACAGGCTCAAAGACGAGTTTCTCGGCTTTGTCTCTCACGAGCTGAGAACGCCGCTCAATGCGGTGATCGGGTACACGGGCATGGTTCAGGATGAAGTGTTTGGGGCGGCCACGCAGGAGCAGAAAAAGGTGCTGGGCAAAGTCTTGGAAAACGGCAAACACCTCCTCCACATGATTAACAGCCTGCTCGAGGCGACCAGGATCGAGGTGGGCGCAGCCAAACTCGAAAGCCGGGAAGTGAGCCTGCGCCGGTTGCTCGAAGAGCTCCAGTGGGCCTATAACACGCCCAAGGATAAAGACCTGACCCTGAATTGGGATTATCCGGACAGTTTGCCCGCGATCGTCACCGACCGGGAGAAGCTCAAACACATTCTACAGAACCTGGTGGACAACGCGATCAAGTTCACCGATCATGGCCAAATCACGATCTCGGCCCGAGCCCTGCCCGGCAACAAGGCAGTGGAATTCAAGGTAGCCGACACGGGGGCGGGCATTTCGCCGGAAACCTTGCCGGACATCTTCGACATGTTCCGCCAAGGGATAAGCGTCGAGAGCGGCTCTTCGGCGGGCGTGGGCTTGGGCCTGCATATCGTCAAGAAGTTCACACATATGCTCGGCGGCGAGATCGGAGTCAAGAGAAGCCGCCGTCAGATTGCCGTGCTGAAAGCGTTCGGATTCACATGAAGAGGATTATCAGCGGCCGCGGAACCACCCGGACCTCAACCAAAAAAGCGGCCGTGCGAAAACCCAGCAATCGCTCCCGCCGGGCTCACGAGGGAAGCGTGAATGACCCGATCCTCTTTGAGCGACACCCGCTCCCCATGTGGGTCTTCGATCCACAATCCCTGCGTATTCTAGCCGCCAACGACGCGGCAGTCGACCGCTACGGTTACTCGCGGGACGAATTTCTCTCCATGACGGTCCAGGATATCCGTCCGCCGGAAGAAGTGCCGGCGTTGCTCGAACATCTGCGCAGGCAGCGCCAAGCGACACCGCGCCCCGTTCAAGGCCGGACCGAATCCTGGGTGCACCGGAAAAAAGACGGGACTCTGCTGGACACGGAGGTCAGTTGGAGCCGCATTTCCTTTCAGGGGAAGGCTGCGGTGCTCGTCATGGCCAACGACATCACGGAACGCAGGAAACATCAAGCCGAGATCCAGCGGCATCTCGATCGCCTGCGGATCCTTCATGAGATCAGCGCGGCGGTCACAACCACCCTGGATCTAAACACGGTCCTCGAGTTTTTTCTGAGAAAAGCGAACCGGCTCCTCCCCTACTCGGTCTTCACCATCAGGCTGTGGAACGAAGAGCGAAAAGTCCTTGAACCGGTTATCTGCCATAACCTCAACGAAAAGGAGTGGAAAGCGCAATCGGGAATAGGCGGGGGTCTGACAGCGGTGCCGTTCGAAACCAACGAGCCCGTCGCGGTTACGCGGATAGACTTAGATCCCCGAGCGGGACGACCTGTGTTCGCGCGAAAGCACGGGCTGGTCTCCTACCTGGGAGTTCCCCTGAGCGTCAAAGGAGAGGTGATCGGAGTTCTTTCCGCGTACACGAAGGAAGAGCACCAGTTCAGCCGCGAAGAAATTGAGTTTTTTTCGACTCTGGCGAGCCAGGTCGCCTTCGCGATCCATAACGCAAAAATTTACGACCAGGCGCAGCAGGCTTTAAAGCGCATGCATGCGCTTTATGAAATCAATGCAGCCATCGGCCCGCTGTTGGAGGTAGGGGCGGTTCTTGACACGCTTTTACAAAAGGCGGCCGGCCTCCTTCCCTATGGCAGCGTGACGATTCGCCTGCTCGATAAAGCAACGGGCAAGCTCGATGCCGCGGCCTGCTGGAACATCGACGCGGAGGAATGGAAATCGGAAGAGGCCAACCCGCCCCATGGCTTTGCCAGCGCGGTCTTCGAG
>JACPFH010000347.1 GCA_016183075.1 Deltaproteobacteria bacterium
GATCGGGTAAGAGCCGGCAATTACCCCACCCGTCCCGATGAGGTTACCGGGGATGATTGGGGAAAGGTCTACATTCCGGAGGGCGCTCCGGGGAGAGTCCCGCTTCCCGAGTTCACTTTGATCTGCGACTATGTAGCCAGCGGCGGCGGCTTTGGGGACCCTCTGGACCGGGAACCCGAAGCGGTGGCCCGGGACGCAAAAAGCGGGGCCACATCCATGGAGATCGCCCGCAAGATCTACGGGGTCGTCATCGACCCTGACAGTTTCTCCGTGGATATTCTTCGGACCGAAGCGCTGCGCCGGGAGATCCAGGAGCAGCGCCTGAAAGCGGGGAAACTTCTTCGCTCCTCCACACGGCCGAAGGATGAGGGACGGGCCTGGAAGCGGCAAATAAGAATTCACGAGTACCTGGAGATTGCACAGAACGGCGGCGAGCGTTTGATTCGGTGTATCCGGTGCGGATATTTCTTTTGTCGACCGGAAGAAAACTATAAGCACTACAGCTTGAAGCGCATCGTGGGCCTGGACCAGATAGCGGTTCGCCCCCTGCCCTCTCAAGAGCCCTACCTGGGGCGATACCACGAGTACATCTGCCCGGGTTGCGGGACCCTGTTACAGGTGGACGTATTTTGCCCCGCCCTGGGAGGCGAAGAGGACCTTTGGGATTTACGTATCGATCTCCCCTGAATTCGGGAAGAAGGCCCATCGAGGTCATGCTGAGTTAGTTTCAATTTGGCCACGAGCCCGCAAAGGCTTGAAAGTAGAAATCAGATCATACTAAAGGTGAATGCACGGGGGGCGGGGCCGTCCTTTTCGCCGGCCGCAAGCGTCAGTCCTCAATGGTCCAGACATCGTAAAGTAGCTCCATGCGTCGCAGCGTTACCTCACGCGTCTGAGCCTGCAGGTGCGGCGAAGTAATGTAGCGCACGGCGATATCCTCGGCCAGCGTGCCGTGTTCCGCGTCGGCTTCCTCGTGCACCGTGAAGAAGCGCACGGATTCGGGCTTCATGCCGTAATGGGTAATGAAACCTCTCCCCAGCGCCGCCACGGCCGGCGGAAACGTTCCTTCCGCGCCGATCTGCGCTGCCATCATCACGAACCAGGGTAGCGTATGGATGATCAGCTCGGCGTAGTAGAGGTGCGCCGCAGTCGCGGGCAGGAGCTTTGCGGTCTCTAGCTCCTTGCGCGTGATCCCGATGGATTTGGCAAACTCGACGAACATATCAGCGTGGCCGATACTCCCCGGGCGAAGCCCCCGGGTTTCGTCCTCGACGACTTCGTACAGGCGCGCGGCGATTTCCGGATCGGTGCACGCCAGGTAGCGGAGCATGGCGATGCGCGGCACGGCGCGCCGGAACTGGTAGTCCTGGATCGCCCACCTGCGGATCTGTTCCATGGAAGCCGTGCCGGAACTCACAGCGCGTACAAACGGATGGTCGACACGCTGCTTGGGCGACCCCGCGATCTCCGCCTTGAGCCGGCGGACAAACTCGGCCGACGACATCACTTCCGACTGCGCAGCCATTCTGCGCCCCTCCTCATCCCGCTCCTCTAGGTCCTGCCAGCGAGCTTGCGGCCTCGCTCGAGCACGGCGAAGGAACGCGGTGCTGGCATCAACCGCTCTATGTTCTGGGCATCGGGGTGCGGATGACCGCAGGGAACGTTGTGCTCTTTACAAATTTTGAGAATCGCGTTGATCGCCTCCGCGACAACCGGGTGGTCATAGTCCCGGGGATGACCCAATTCCTGGCTCAGGTCCCCTTCGCCGATCAACACGACTCCGATGCCCGGCACTTCGTTGAGAATCTTCGGCAGATTTTCTATCGCTCGAACCTCCTCGCACTGGACGATGACCAAAATCTCGCCTTGCGGGGCCAGCGGCCAGACATCGGCCCGCTCGTAGTACTCTTGCTGCGTGAGCCCCCAGTAGCGGGCGGCGCGCGTCGGCGCGTCGCCGCGGATCCCGGGTGGCTTGTACAGGGAAGAGTTCGGCAGGCGTGGATAGCGGCATGCGCCCACCGCGTTCCAAGCCTCCTCCACGGTGCTGACGTGCGGGAAAACAATGCCGTAAACGCCGATGTCCAGTACTTGCTTTGCGATCCACTGATTCATCTCTCCGCCGTTGGGGGGAATCCTGACCATGGGAGTGACCTTAGGGGCCAGTATTCCTCGCTCCACGATCTGACGCCGGTCAAGCATATGCTGAAGCGCATGCCTGAGCCCGGGAACGTCCAGCGGAGCATGCTCCATCTCGAAAACGACTCCGTCAACCGGCGCGCTGGCAAGTGCGATCGCGCTTTCAATGTCCGCCGGACTAAACGTGGTG
>JACPFH010000028.1 GCA_016183075.1 Deltaproteobacteria bacterium
CTTTGTGCGTGGCACGACGGAGGGCATCAACCTGGTAGCGCAGAGTTACGGCCGGACAGTCCTGAAGCCGGGGGACGAAATCGTCATCTCGGCGATGGAACACCACTCCAACATCGTTCCCTGGCAGATCCTGTGCGAGCAGATTGGCGCCCGGCTCCGGGTCATTCCCATGAACCACGACGGCGAGCTGCTATTGGACGAATTCGCGAAGCTGCTCAACGCGAGAACGAAATTCGTCTCTGTCGCTCACGTGTCGAATGCTCTCGGCACCGTCAACCCGGTAAAGGAGATCATTGAGATGTCGCACCGGCAGGGAGCCGCGGTGCTTCTCGACGGGGCCCAAGCAGTGCCGCACATGCGCATAGACGTTCAGGACCTCGATTGCGATTTTTACGCGTTTTCGGGCCACAAGCTGTTCGGCCCGACGGGCATCGGGATTCTCTACGGCAAGGCGAAGCTGCTCGAAGCCATGCCCCCGGATCAGGGCGGCGGCGACATGATCAGCCTAAGCTTTCCCGGATTCCCGGCCTCAAGATCATCGGCACGGCGAAGAAAAAGGCGGGAGTCTTGTCATTCGTGATCGAAGGCATTCATCCGCACGACATCGGCACCGTCCTGGATCGGGAGGGCGTGGCCATCCGCGCGGGACACCACTGCGCCATGCCGGTCATGCAGCGCTTTGGCGTGCCCGCGACCGCGCGCGTATCTTTTGCCTTCTATAATTCCAGGGAAGAAGTCGACGTGCTCGTGAACGCCATCCACAAGGTCGTCGAGGTCTTCGGTTGATGTCGGACATCAGCGATCTGTATCGGGAGGTCATCCTCGATCACAACAAGAGCCCGCGCAACTTCCGGAAAATGGAGGGCGCGGACCGGACGGCGGAAGGTTACAATCCCCTGTGCGGGGACCAGATTACCGTCTATGTCAAAATGCAGGACGGCGTGATCAACGAAATCACGTTTCAGGGTTCGGGGTGTGCGATCTCCAAAGCCTCGGCCTCGATGATGACGGCGAGCGTTAAAGGAAAGACTGCGGGAGAGGCGGAGCGGGTCTTCCAGGACGTGCATAAGATGCTTACCGGCGAGCTGAATCCCGACGCGGGCACCGAGCGGTTGGGAAAACTGGCCGCGCTGTCGGGAGTCTGCAATTTTCCCGCGCGCGTCAAATGCGCCAGCCTTTCCTGGCATACGCTGCGGGCGGCCCTGAAAGAGGAGCGCGGCGTGACTTCCACGGAGTGAAGGGTCGCCGATGAAGCGACATCGAAACAAGGCGAGGAGGGCGAACCGATGAAAAAAGAACAACCCACGAAAGTCAAACGCGATTGCCACGCGACCGTGATACCCAGCGGCGAAAAAGTCACTCTGCATGCCGGGGATGTGGTCTGGGTCACGCAGGCCCTCGGTGGCGGCTTTACCGTGATGACCGAGCGCGGTTCCATGGTGCACATCAGTGGTGGGGAAGCTGACGCCCTGGGCCTGGCTCCGGTTGCGTCGCGGCCGGCGCTGGCGGCCGAGGCGGCGGGGGACGTCGAGGAGCGGGTGTGGGATCAGCTCCGGGCCTGCTTCGACCCTGAAATTCCCATCAATATCGTTGATCTCGGTCTCGTTTATGATTGCCGGGTGGCGCCGCTTCAGAGAGGAGGAAGCCGCGTCCAGGTCAGGTTCACCTTGACCGCGCGCGGATGCGGCATGGGAGAGGTGCTCAAGGAAGGCATTCGCAATAAGATCGCGGGCGTTCCGGGAGTGGCGGAGGTCGATGTGGAACTGGTTTGGGATCCGCCGTGGGACCAGAGTAAAATCTCCCAGGAAGGGAAGGTTCAGCTCGGTATCGTTTGAGCTCACCCCAGAAACGGTAAGGAGAAATTATGGAATCGGTTGTCTTGGAGGCGGAAGTCCTCGAGGCTTTGCGCGGCTGCTACGATCCCGAGATCCCGGTGAACATCTACGAGCTAGGTTTGATCTACGATGTAAAAGTCGAACCCTCGGGTGCGGTGGCGATCCGCATGACTCTCACGACTCCGCATTGCCCGGCCGCCCAGTCGCTGCCCGGCGAAGTCGAGGCCAGGGTGAAGGAGGTGCGCGGCGTCACAGACGTCAAGGTGGAGGTGGTCTGGGACCCGCCGTGGGATCCAAGCAGGATGTCCGAAGCTGCCAAGCTCCAGCTCGGGATGGACTGACCTCAGACGAGGCAGCGAAACCGACGTGTACTCTTGACCAACAACGACCTGCAAGCCGCATGGGCCTACCATAACGGAACCAAGCATTCCGACCAGAGCATCCGCTCGAACCCACACTTTCTTGATTGGGAGACTCAACCGATCCCCTTCAAGATCTATCCCCGTCTCGAACCCATCGCGCTGCCTCAGGCGCTAGCATCCACACATGTGGCCGCGCTTCGCGCGATCGCCGCGCCGAGCACCGGTGTTGGCGGACCGCCGGTTCTCACGACCCAGACTCTAGCCGAAGTCTTTCACTTTTCGGCCGGCATCACCAAGCGCGCGCGCTATCCGGGCGGAGAAATCTATTTTCGCGCCGCCGCGTGCACGGGCGCTTTGTACCATATCGATCTTTATTTGGTTTGCGCCGATCTCCCGGATTTGGCGTCCGGGGTTTACCACTTCGGGCCCCATGATTTCGCGCTTAGAAGGCTGCGCCACGGGGACTACCGGGCCTTCCTCGCTCAGGCGTGTGGCGAGGAGCCCCATGTTTCCAGCGCGCCGGCGGTCATCGTTTGCGCCTCGACGTACTGGCGCAATGCGTGGAAGTATCAGTCTCGCGCCTACCGCCATTGCTTCTGGGACAACGGCACGATTCTCGCCAATCTGCTGGCGGTTGCGGTTGCGCACGGGCTACCGGCACATATCGTCCTCGGCTTCGTCGACAGCGAAGTAAGTCGCTTTCTCGGCCTCGATGACGAGCGCGAAGGCGTGATCTCCGTTGTGCCTCTGGGTTACGGGCCGGGTTCCAAACCGCCGCCCGCGCCGCCCGTAGAGGCGCTCGCGCTCGAAACCCAGCCGTTGTCGAAGAGCGAAGTGGACTATCCGGCGATTCGCGCCATGCACGCGGCCTCATCCTTGGAGGACGCGGCGGAAGTCGTCTCCTGGCGCGCAAGGGCTCCGCGTTTTTCGCCGGCAATGGCCGCGGTTCCGTCAAGTGAACGGGGTTCGCAGCCGCGGGTCTTGCCGCTGAGTCCGCCCCAGGACGACGCGGTTCCCCACGACGCTCTCGAAGAGGTGATCCGCCGGCGCGGATCGACCCGCGAGTTCGCGCGGGAACCGATCTCGCTTGAGCAGCTCTCGACAATTCTCGACCGGGCGACGCGAGGGGTCCCGACCGATTTTAGCGCTGCGAAAGGGCCAGCCCTCAACCACCTTTACCTGATCGTGAATGCCGTGGACGGCCTCGCTCCCGGCGCGTATGTTTACCAACCTGAGGCCTCCGCGCTCGAGCTGTTGAAGGCGGGGACCTTCCGGCGCGATGCCGGGCACCTTGGCCTGGGTCAAGAGATTCCTGCCGATGCCGCCGTGGACGTTTTCTTTTTAACCGACCTCCAGCAGGTCCTCGAGCGCTGGGGTAACCGGGGCTATCGCGCGGCCCAGTTGGAGGCGGCCGTGATGGGCGGAAAGCTTTATTTGGCCGCGTATGCCCAGGGCTTGGGCGCGTCGGGTCTGACCTTCTTCGATGACGACGTGACGGAATTTTTCTCGCCCCATGCGGCAGGCAAAAGCGTCATGTTCTTGATCGCCCTGGGCAAATCGGCAAAGCGGCGCGTGAGGTAGATGCGAGTATCCTGGAATTAAAGTTCGTTAAAGAAGTCTCCGGCTCTTCCCCGTCATGCCCGCGAAAGCGGGCATCCAGATCTCTTTGAAGTTCCTGGATTCCGCCCCGGACTCTGATCCGGGGTTGGCCGGAATGACGTCTGAATTGTTCAACGGAGTTCGGGAACACGACACTAGGATTACGTCAGCCTACAAATCCTTCGACCGGGACTAGTCGCTTCGCTACCAGCTTGTCCTATGGGATCTCCACTTCTTGGAAACTCCCCGGCAGAGCGGTATCGATGGCTTGTTTGACTGCCGGGGCAGCCTTTTGTATGCGAGGCCAACTGGTGGATGACAGCACGACGATGGCGATTGTCAGCCCGCCGAAGTTTTGCTGATTCCGGAGGTTCTTGTCGGTAGTGACAAAAACCTCAAAGCCCTCTCGCTCTGCCGCGGCCAGCAGGTCGCTGTTCCTCAAAGTACTCCAGCCCCGCTCAAAGGCAGTTTCCACTTGGTGAGGGCTCAGGTGCCCGCGCAGGGGTAATGGTGTTCCCTGATCGAAGAGAATACGCACTCAGGCAACCTGGGGCAAAGACAAGCTTTTAGCTGCATGGTCGAGAACCGCACGCACTTGCTCGATAGTGACGCCTGGAAACAGCTCCACAAACTGAGTGATCTGGACCCCATCTTCGAGATTCTCAAAAAGAGCTGAGACCGGGACGCGCGTGCCACGAAACACCCATGCGCCGCTTACGCGCTGTGGATCACGCTCAACCGCTGGACAAGACGACCAATCTAGCATGGCATTATCCTAGCCCTGGTATCGCAACGTTTCAAGGCACCAGCTAACGGGGCTGTAGAAAATGTCCCCACCAACAAAAATTGGGGATACCTAAATGGTCTCTCGATCCGAGATCGTCGCTTAAAAGCCAAATACGGAGGTCGTTTTTCTTGTAAATTTGTCACTTTTACTTTTTCTACAGGCTCAACGGACAGGCATCAGCCGCGGCGGCTCAGGATCGCATCGCCGCCGTCGGCTGCATGCCGTGTTCAAGTAAGCCGCTTCGCGGCAGTTCCGGAACCTAGCGTCACTGCCATTCCCTACCAAGCTGAACCACGGTACAACTC
>JACPFH010000348.1 GCA_016183075.1 Deltaproteobacteria bacterium
CCATGACCTGGTCCAGGATGCCCCCATCTCCAACCTCGATTTGCTGCTCTGCCGCAACACCCTTATGTACTTCAACGCCGAGACTCAAGGCCGCATTCTGGCCCGCTGTCATTTCGCCCTGAACGGAAACGGCTATCTCTTCTTGGGTAGGGCAGAGCTATTGCTCACTCATAGCAACCTCTTTACCCCTATGGATCTCAAATGCCGCATCTTTGCCAAGGTGCCTCAGGTCAATATGCGTGACCGCCTATTACCCGCGGCACATCCGGGCAACCATGAAGCCAACAATCTACCTGCCCGGCATGATCGTCTGCGGGAAATGGCTCTCGACGAGACACCAGTGGCAAGGATCATAGCGGACTTAAATGGAAATCTTGCGCACGTTACCCAAAAGGCACGACTCCTCTTTACTTTAAATCCTAAGGATATCGGGCGGCCATTGCAGGACCTGGAGATCGCCTACCGGCCGGTCGAGCTACGCTCTGTCATGGAGCAAGCCTATGCCGAGCGCCGCACGGTTACGCTAACGAGCGTGGAACGGCGCTTCCCGAGCGGGGAAGTTCAGTACCTGGACATCACCGCGACGCCGCTTTATGACGAGGGAAACAATCCGCTTGGTGTCAGCGTCTCCTTCGTGGACGTGACTCCTTACCAAAAGCTACAGGAGGAACTCCAGCATACCAGGGAAGAGATACAAACCACCAATGAGGAACTTCAGTCCGCCAACGAAGAGCTGGAGACGACCAACGAGGAGCTCCAGTCGAGCAACGAGGAGCTGGAAACAACCAATGAGGAGCTCCAGTCCAGCAATGAAGAGCTGGAGACCATGAATGAGGAGATGCAGTCCACCAACGAGGAGCTACAGACGCTTAACGAAGAGCTGCGCCAGCGCGGTGGCGAACTCAACAATGCGAACGCTTTTTTGCAATCTATCCTTACCAGCCTTCGCTCCGGGGCGGCGGTCGTGGATATAAACTTCAACATCCTTTTCTGGAACGACAAAGCCGAGGACCTTTGGGGTCTCAGGGCCGACGAGGTAAAGGGGCAGTCGTTGTTGAACCTGGACATCGGCCTGCCGATCGAGCAGATGAGAGGGGCCATCCGCTCATGCTTGGCCGGCGAGGAACACCAGCACGTGGTGCTGGACGCCACCAACCGGCGGGGCAAGGCAATCAAATGCCGCATCACCTGCACTCCGCTCACGGCCTCGAACAGGGAGCACCAGGGGGCCATATTGTTGATGGACGAGGTAGAGAGACCTGACCCGAGCGGAGTCGAAGGACCTGTCCTGGGCGGAGTCGAAGGATGAAAGCCGAGGTGGCACAATATAAGCTCGCCCAGCAAGTGGAATCCGCGCGCCAGCGCCTGGCCAGTTTATATGAGCGCGCCGGGACATCGTCCATCCAGCGAGCGCTGCTCGACGAGGCGCTCGAGGAGCTTTCCATCGCCCTGGAAGAGCTGCAAGTGTCGGCGGAGGAGATGCGCCAGTACAACGATGAGCTGGCCGCCGCGCAGCAGGAAGTGGAAGCCGAGCGACAACGATACCGCGAGCTGTTCGAATTCGCCCCGGCAGGCTATGTGGTAACCGATCCCCGGGGAATCATCAAGGAAGCCAACAGCGTCGCAGCCACCATGCTGAACTGCCGCCGAGAATACCTTCTCGGCAAACCCATGATCACTTTCCTCGGGCAAGAGGATCACAAGACCTTTTTTGAGCTGCTAGACCGTATGATTGAAAGAGACATGGCAGGGGAGTGGACGGTTCAGTTAAAGCTCTGGGAAAAGGCGGGATTTTTTCCGGCCGGCCTTAGCGTATCTCGGGCATTCGATGGCCGCGGCCGGCCGGTCGGCCTGCGCTGGCTCGTGCGCGACATCACGGAGCGCAAGCGAGCCGAGGAGCAACTTCAAAGGAACCTCCGCCGCATCACCGCCCTGCGGGATATCAACGCCGCCATCAGCTCAACTCTGGATTTGCAGACTGTCTTGGACCTTTTACTGGAAAAAATCGAGAGCTTTTTCCCTTATCCGACAGCCGCTACGGTCCGGCTGTTTAACCGGCAGACCGAGGAATTAGACTATTTGGCCTGTCGGAATATCGACCAGGCGGATTGGAAGGCGCGCGGACGGCACTCACCTGGCTTGCGCGCCGACGAGGTGATCCGATCCAAGGCCCCCCTGGCAGTCCGCAATGTTCAAACAGAGCCACGGACCCGCTGGCTCGGCTTCTACATCAGGAACGGCCTGGTCTCTTATCTGGCCGTTCCGTTGATCATTCAAGAAGGGGTTACGGGGATCTTGACCTTATTCACCAAGGAGGAACACGAATTTACCGAGGAAGAAATAGATTTCCTTTCCGGCGTGGCAATTCGAGCAGCCCTGGCCATTTACAACTCTCAGCTCTACGAGCAGATCAAGAACCAGGCGGCTGAGCTGAAGAGATCCCATGACGAGCTAGAGCTGCGTGTGAAGGAACGGACCATAGAGCTGACCAAAGCCAATGAAGCCCTGCAAGCGGAGATGGCCGAGCGCAAGCAGATGGCGCAGCATCGGGAATTACGCTTTGGGGTGACTCGGGTACTGGTAGAGCCCGGCGCGATCGAGAAGGCCGTTCCGAAGCTCCTTCGAGTCCTCTGTAAGGGCTTAGGGTGGGACTTTGGCGAGCTTTGGCTGGTGGACCCTGAATTCAACCTGCTACGTTGCAAAGGGATTTGGCACGCGCCATCCGAAGAGGCAGCAGAGCTTGAAGCAGTCAACGCCAAAACACCCTTCGCCCTGGGGAGCGGATTGCCCGGGCGAGTTTGGGCAAGCGGCAAGTCCGAGTGGGTAACCAATGTTCTCGCGGATCCCGAGTTCCTGCGCGTGCCAATGGCAATCAAGATAAAGCTCGCCTCAGCTCTCGCATTTCCGATCCGGAGTCAGAACTCAATAGCCGGTGTGATTGTCCTTTTCAGCCACGACAGCCGCCAGCCCAACGATAGACTCCAGCGATTGATCTCAGACATCGGCAGCCAGATCTACGAGTCCATCGAGCGCAAACGGGCTGAAGAGGCGCTGCGCACAGCGCGAGATGAATTAGAGGCTAGAGTGCGGCAACGGACCGTTGAGCTGCTCCAGGCCAACGAAGCGTTGAAGGGGGAAATCGCGGAACGCATGCGGACGGAGGAGGCGCTCAGATCCAGTGAAGTGCAATTCCGTAGACTCCTGGAACTGGCGCCGGATGCCATCGTGGGGGTCGACCGCCACGGCCGCATCGCGGTTGTGAACGCGCAAACGGAGAAGTTATTCGGCTATGCCCGAAACGAACTGCTCGGCCAAGCCATCGAGATCCTGGTGCCCGAGCGCTTTCGGGGGATCCACCCGGCGCATCGGGAAGGCTATATTTCGGCTCCCCGCACGAGGCCGATGGGCTCCGGGCTCGATCTGTACGCCCGGCGCAAGGACGGCAGCGAGTTCCCCGTGGAGATCAGCCTCGGCCCCATGAGAACCGATGAGGGTCTCCTCGTGACTGCAATCATCCGCGACATCGCCGAACGCCGGCGTACGGCAGAGCTGGAGCGCAAACTGATCGCTTCGGGCCGTCTCGTCCTACTTGGTGAGATGGCAGCTTCCCTCGCCCACGAATTCAATAACCCGCTGGCCATCATCCAAGGCTTTGTCCAGGATCTGCTCGGCGAGGTGCCCCCTAACCATCCCTACCACCTGCCGCTCAAGATCGTTGAACAAGAAACCGCTCGGTGCAAGAAAAACATCCAGGCTCTCCTGCACATCGGGCGCCCGACTCCAGTCGACAAGAAATGGACGAACATCGGGGAAGTTATCCGGAAGTCCGTGCAACTGACCTCAGGCCGGCTCCGGAAGGGGAAGGTAAAAACCGCCGTCGATCTCCAGCGCGGCCTGCCGCGAATCTATGCCGACGCGCGCCAGCTCGAGCAGGTGCTCGTCAACCTGTTGTTCAATAGCCTGGAGGCGATGCCGAAGGGAGGAAAACTCACGGTCAAGGTGATGAAAGCTCCGCGACACCCGGAACAAACTTCCTCGCATGACGGTGGATCGCGTCGGCGCATCATCATCTCCGTTTCCGACACCGGTGCCGGCATCCACTCAAACGATCTTCCCAACATCTTCCGCCCGTTTTTCTCCACGAAGAAAAAAGGCGGCATGGGCCTCGGCCTGGCCATCTGCGAGAGCATCGTCAAGGCCCACGATGGCAGGCTCGATGTCGAGAGCGCCCCGCACCAAGGGACGACTTTCTCCATCCACCTGCCGGTAGAGAGCAAATAAGCAATGGACGCGGCGCCGGATCGGATCCTGGTTGTGGACGACGAGGAGAACATGCTGGCTCTTTTTCAGAGAATCCTTGGAAAAGAGGGATATCAGGTGGTATGTGCGCCTTCCGGAGAAGAGGCGCTTCAGCGGCTGGAAACAGAATGGTTTGATCTGGTCATCTCGGATTTAAAGATGCCCGGGATGAACGGAATGGAGACGCAAAAAAAAGCGCAAGCTGTAAACCCCGGGATACCTTTTATCATCCTCACCGCCTATGGGACCGTCGAGTCCGCTGTGGCGGCGATGAAAGATGGGGCCCATGATTACCTCACCAAGCCGATCAACAACGAGGAGCTCAAGCTGGTCGTAAAAAGCGCGCTGGAATACCGCCGGCTGAGTCGCGAGGTGGAGCGCCTGCGCAGCCAGTTCGAGCTGGATCCGGACTTCGAACATATCATCGGCCAGAGCAAGCCGATGCGGTCCATATTTCGCCTGGTCAAGCTGGTGGCGAAAACCAACTCCACGGTTCTCCTCCAGGGTGAGTCGGGCACCGGCAAAGAACTCATCGCCCGGGCCATTCACCAGCACAGCACAAGGCGCGATCTGCC
>JACPFH010000029.1 GCA_016183075.1 Deltaproteobacteria bacterium
GCGAGGCGCGGGCTTGAAAATCTTTTAGGAGAGCACGAACCTCTTCATCAGGCTCAGAAGCGCGTAGGGGGGTCGCGGTAGGTTGCGCTTTTTTCCGCCTGTGGAATTTCGGTCCGGGGTGCGACCATGTTTGCGAGCTTGGGAAGGGGTCAAATCTTTTGTTGACAAGCTCGCCGGATGCTCGCCACTCGTTCACGAAACTTCGAATCCGACTCAATCCTCGATATGACTCCATGACATGCCCACCCCACCGCTCCATAGCTGCCTGTCCCAAAGCGTTCCGCTATCGCCTGTAGCCTCAAATCGCATAGCTCCTTTACCAAATACATCGCCACTTTCCTGGCCTCGTTGTCTTTCCCTCGCTTCCCCTTCATTAGATCCCGCGCCTCTACCCCATACATCCGTGCCAGCATCTTTAGCACCCTGTCCGCGGAAGGCCTCACCGCAACCCGCTCATAGCGGGGGTGCTCCCGATTAAGGCTCAGTGGCTTCCGGATGAGACGCTCCCGAAAATCTTCATCTCCCAGTACCGGACTCTGCCGCCCCTTTTGGTAAAAATCCGCCACTGCCTCTTCGTTTCCCTCAAGAACGAACTCATGGAATGCCTTGATGCTTTCGAACTCACTCATCACCTCTTCAATCCGGAGCCAGTTCGGAGCTTCCTTGGGCCGTAGATAAAACTGATGGCTGCTCAACCCATACGCCTGTGGCTCCCGAACCAGGCCCGCCTCTACTGGATTTAGGTGGATATAGCGCACTACTTGGGCCAAATAGGCATCCTTATCCACTACAATGGCCTTGTAGCGCCCCCGGAAAAGAGCACCGTCGCGCCGGTGCATACGGTTGAATCGCTGAGTGTAGAGTCCATCCAAATGCCTCATGACGCGCGAGAGATTTCCCTCAGGGGTACGCAAACAGACATGATAGTGGTTCCCCATCACACAGTATGCAAAGAGCTCGACTCCCCAACGGTCGTGGATTTCACCAACAGTTTTAAGAAAGGCTTCGTAATCCTGCTTGTCGAGAAAAACTTTCTGTCGAGAGCCTCCACGGTTCATGACGTGATAGACGGCTCCCGGGTACTGAATACGAAGCGGCCGTGCCATGACATCGGCACCTACCACAGCAGGGCAGCAACTGTCAACAAAAGATTTGACCCCTGAACTGAATCTGAATCTGAATACGCCCGAGGACGTCGTGTAGGGCGTCCTCTACCTCGCCTCCGACGAGTCCGCGTTCGTGACGGGCAGCGAGCTGGTGATCGACGGCGGCTGGACCGCGCAGTAGCGGCTCAGCACGCGCCGAGGCAGCGGTCTGATATCGAACCCCGCACGGGCCCGCGTTACGGAACAACCGCGGTGACGTCGACCTCGATCATCATCTCGGGAAACGCGAGCGCGCTGATGTTGAGCAGGGTCCGACACTTGGCGAGATCGCCGATGTAGCGGATGTCGGTTACGTAGGTGACCTGCTTTACGATGTCGTTCATCGTGGCGCCATGGCGCGCGAGAAGCCGCTTGATCTTGTCGTACGAATAGAGGCACTGCGCGAGGAAATCACCCTTGTGACGGATCGTGCCGCGCGCTGCCGCCTCGTCCTCGGCGCCGACGCCGGCGAGATAGATCGTCTTGCCGGGTCCAACCACGGTAATGACCTCGGAGAAAATCCCCTTGGTCCAGTCGCTGTAGTTGTAGTTCTTCTTCTCCAGTCCGAGGGCGGACGACTGGATGGCGACGAAAGAAACTAACGCGACGATGCCGACTGTCACTGCCTTGCGCATGGTGGTCTCCTCCCTTTGTGTTTCGTTAAACCGCTATTCCCCGCAAAACGAAAAAGCGCTGGTCCTACTTTATCCGTAAGGTTTACGAGTCAGACCCCCTTACCTGTCCCAAGTGCCAGGGAGAAATGCGGATCATTAGTTTTATTGACCAGCCAGAGGTGATAAAAAAATCCTTCAAAATCTAGTTCTGTGGGAAGAATCTCATGCCCCGCCTGGAAGAGATCCTCCCATAAAAGAGCTGACCTTTGATCCATCCTACGGTTCGATAAACTCACCGTCCCGAGGAAGATCGAGGAACAGCCAGATGA
>JACPFH010000373.1 GCA_016183075.1 Deltaproteobacteria bacterium
GATCGGAGGAGCCCGAAATGATATTGACGCTGCCGTCTCCATTCACGATGACCACAGCGCTCGATTCCCCTGTCCCTGTGGGTCTCTCCGCACAGGCAATGCCGATGCCGTAGTGTTTGTCGGGCTTGGGCTTCCCCCAACTGCTCGCCTTGACGGCGGCCGTCATAGTGTCTTTGAGGTTAATTCCCTTCCAGGGTTCCCCTGTGGGTGAGAGGTCTCCTTCATCAAGAGCGTTGATCCAGCGAAAGCGGAAGGGATCGATTTTCAGGTGGGAGGCGATCATGTCCATGAAGGATTCCACGGCAAATGAGGCCTGAGGATCCCCGGGGGCACGGCAATGGCCGCATGGGACCGTATGGGTGTACACGTAGTAACCGTCGATGCGCACGTGAGGAATGCGGTATGTGCCGGCGAGCTTCTTCGTGCCCCCGAGTCCCACCTGCGGTTTATATGCAGCGTAGGCCCCGTAGTCGAAGATCGCGTTCGCCTCCCATGCCAGGAGTTCTCCGGATTGCGCGACGCCTGCTTTGAGCCGGATGATACTTGGGTGACGCGGGCTGGCAGCCAGAAACTCCTCCTGCCGGGACATCACCATCTTGACAGGGCGGCGGGATTTGAGCGCCAGGTAGTAGCAGAGAGGTTCGTCAAAGACCATCCCTTTGCCGCCAAAATCTCCCCCCACAAAGCTCGGGATAACCCTCACCCGGGTGATCGGCGCGCCAATAATCTCCGCCATCAGGCTGCGCACTCGAAAAGGCACCTTGTTGGAGCTCCACACCGTCACGCTTCCGTCCGGAGAGACGTCGACCAAGGCGGCGTGGGTCTCCATATAACCCTGGTGGACCAAAGGAGTTGTAAAAGTATGCTCGAAAATCAGATCGGCCTCGGCGAATCCCTGCGCCGTATCCCCTTTGGAGAATGTGTCGTGATAAAAAATGTTTGTTGCTTTCGCCGGGGCCGGGAGCCCTGAATAGGTGTGAAGGTTCTCGTGGACGAGAATCGAGCCTTCCTTCATAGCCTCTTCCACGTCGGTTAGCGCCGGCAGCTCTGCGTACTCGACATCGATCAGGTCGACCGCCTCCCGCGCCGTCTCTTCGTCCACCGCCGCCACTGCCGCCACTTTCTCGCCCACAAACCGCACCTGCTCCCTGGCGAGGATCGGCACGTCCCGAAGTCTCAATCCAAGCAGGATGTCAGAGACATCCTTAGCCGTGATCACGGCTTTAACTCCGGGTAGCGCTTCGGCCCGGCGGGTGTCGATCCGAACGATCCGGGCATGCGGATGGGGAGAGCGCTTGGCTAGCCCGTAAAGCATCCCGCGCAGCATCACGTCCGCGCTGTAGACGGCCTCACCAGTTACCTTGGCGAAGGCATCTACGCGCGCTACAGATTTCCCTACGGCATAAAAATCAGACATGCGGGTCTCCTCCGTGGCAAACGAAGTGGGCTCCTTGCCGAGTTATGGTTGCGGGGGCGTATGCCTCGTGTCGTCACTGAACGTCGGCCAGAGCTGCGGAGCCAAAACAGCATTATGGAAATTCGGATGGAAACACCACTATTATTGTGGCAAATTCTATGCCAGGGGTCAGGCGAAGAAAATGATTCTGCTGACAAAGCAGCCTTGCATGCTTCGACGGGCTCAGCATGAACGGAAATCGTCAATGCTATCAATGCAACTCCCGTTCGCCCTGAGCCTTGTCGAAGGGTGAACGGGGGTTTTTCAGCGGAATCGAAAATTATCAATTCACTTGGGCTTGAAGGTTGACGAGGAGCGCTCTTTTTTTAAATCTAAGAAACGCGGCGGACTTGAGTCCCAGGGCTAAGAATTTCGACCGAGAAAGGGGGAAGTATGATCCAGAGTTACCAACCGCAGCAACCGCCTCCTAAGATTGAGCCGCGCGGGTTTTTTGCCGGAGTCAAGATTCGCCCCATCATTGCCGGCGCCGTTGTCGATTACCTGGCCACCTATGTTTTCACCTTTCTCTATCTGATCTTTTTTTTCATGAAAGAGCCTCTGGAAGGAGGGGGCCCGTCTCAAGAGGCCTTCGAGAAGGCCGTGAACGAAATGCTTTCGTCCCCTGAGGCGCTTGTCGCTCTTTCCCTCATCGGCGCTCTTTGCACCGCTTTGGGCGGCTACGTTGCCGCCCGCCTCGCCAGGGCCGAGCACATAAAGCACGGAGCGCTTGTGGGCGCGGTATCCCTCGTTATCGGCGCGCTGCAAATGTCAGCGGTAGAAGCGGGATATTCCCTTCCTTACTGGTACGAGATCGTGGCCTATATCGTTACCATCCCGGCCGGGGCTTTGGGAGGTTTTTTCGCGCAAACCGAGAAGGAAATGCGATCAGGAGGCGGAGGGCCTCCCTCGGTGTGATCGGGAGCCCGCGCGGCGCGGGCCAGCTTTTTCTCCTGGGTTTCGGTTCGGCGCGCTACGGCCACCAGGAGAAATGACGCGCTAACCAGCTATCAAGACGGCGTCGGGTCAACAAATCTGTAGCAAATTTTCACGTTTAAGAATTATCCCTTCTTTCATTCCTATTTTTAGTAGTCTGCGCGGTTTGTTCGCCAACCCGACCAGAGATAGCTCAAGTATGTGGCTGGCATAGAAGTTGCGGTAAACGGCCAAGACAAGATGGAAAAGTATTTATCTTTTCGCGAGTACTATGCCCCCGCGACGCAGCAGGAAGCGCTTCAGTTGCTGCTTGAGAACGGACCTGCAGGCCGGCTGCTGGCAGGGGGCACGGATCTTCTCGTTGCTATGCGGGATAAGGGCCTCGGCGCAGAGCGCCTGATCAGCATCAAGAAGATCTCCGATTTCGGAGGCATCGGCTGGATGCCGGACGGCGGCGTGAGAATCGGGGCGACCACCACGCTCTACGAAGTTGAGCACAGCGCGGCGGTGAAGCGGGCATGGCCGGTTTTGAGCCAAGCCGCCGGGGCAATTGGCTCGGTGCAAATCAGAAACCTCGGCACAATTGGCGGCAATGTCGCCAACGCCTCTCCCGCGGCGGATACGGCGCCGGCGCTTCTCGTCCTGGACGCGGAAATGGAAATTGTCTCAGCATCGGGCAGGAAGATCGTCAGCGCGGATCGGTTTTTTACCGCTCCCGGAAAGACGGTTATGGAGCGCGGAGAGATTCTTGCCGCTATTCGCGTTCCGCCATCCGCGACCGGCGCCAGGGCCGCGTACGTCAAATTTGCGCCGCGGCAGGCGATGGACATCGCCGTTGTCGGGGTCGCCGTGGCTCTCAAGCTCGATGGCGATGGGCGATGCCGCGAAGCGAGAGTAGCTCTTGGGGCCGTCGGCCCCACACCCATGCGGGCGCGGGGCGCCGAGGCCGCGCTCGTCGGCGAGATCGACGAGCGCTCCGTGGAGACGGCGGCCCGGGAGGCATCGGCGGAAGCTAAGCCGATCAGCGATGTGCGGGCGAGCGGGAGTTACCGGCGCCATCTTGTGGGCGTCTTGATCAAGCGGGCTGTGAAGCTGGCGCTCGCCCGGGAGCATGCGGCGGCGTGAGAGCCCTTAAGGAGAAAGCGATGCGCGATAAGACAGAGATCGCGGTGTTGGTCAATGGAATGCGCCATGTGCTCGGGGTGACAATCAACGATACGTTGCTGGATGTTCTGCGCGACCATCTGGGCCTTACCGGGACCAAAGAGGGGTGCGCCGCGGGAGATTGCTGCGCGTGTACGGTGCTCCTGGATGGTAGGCCGGTGAACTCCTGCCTGGTTCTGGCTGTGGAAGCGGATGGTGTTCAAGTCACGACGATCGAAGGATTGGCCCAAGAGGGCAAACTCGATCCCTTGCAGGAAGCATTCGTTCAGGAAGGCGCCGTGCAGTGCGGCTTTTGCACACCTGGCATGCTCATGAGCGCGAAAGGACTGCTCAGGGTCAATCCCAAGCCGAGCGAAGCGGAAGTGCGCAAAGGGATTGCCGGAAATCTTTGCCGGTGCACGGGATACGTGCGCATCGTGCGGGCGATTCTGCGTGCCAGCGATTCCACGGCGGTTTGCCAGCCCGTCGCGCGAGAGAAGTGAGATGGCTCAAGGGATCATCGGGCAAGGTTTAGTTCGCTCGGATGCGGTTGAAAAAGTTACCGGCTTGGCCGTGTATGTCGCCGATATTCGGCTTCCTGGTATGCTTTACGGCCGGGTGCTGCGCAGCCCGCATCCCCATGCGCGCATCGTTTCGGTGAAAGCGGGGGCGGCGCTCAAAGTGCCCGGAGTTGCGGCGGTCGTGACCGGCCAGGAATTAGACGCCCTGGGCGGAGAAGCAATTAAGGACATGCCCTTTATTGCCCGCGGGCGGGTGCGCTACGTCGGGGAACCGGTTGCGATAGTGGCGGCTGTGGAAGAGAGGATCGCCGAAGAAGCGTTGAAGTTGATCGACGTCGAATACGAGGAACTTCCCGCCGTATTCGATCCGCTGGTCGCA
>JACPFH010000374.1:0-1522 GCA_016183075.1 Deltaproteobacteria bacterium
AGGGGCAGTGACGTACCCGGATGCGGGTTCTCCGCAAGGCGGGGTGATTTCACCGGTGCTGTCAAACATCTTCCTGCATTATGTGCTGGACGAGTGGATAGGGCAGGTGGTCAAGCCGCGTTTGCGTGGTAAGGCCTTTCTCATCCGCTATGCGGACGACTTCGTCATGGGGTTCACTCATGAGGAAGACGCACGGCGGGTATTGGCGGTCTTGCCGCAGCGGTTGGGCAAATACGGCCTGGCGATCCATCCGGACAAGACCCGGCTCATAGCTTTCCAGGAGCCAGCGAAAGCGGCTTGTGAAAAGGATACGGGATCGGGGCCGCCAGCGGGGACGTTCACGTTCCTGGGGTTCACCCACTATTGGGGGCGTTCACCGCAAGGCCGCTGGGTGGTCAAGCGCAAGACGGCGTCGAGTCGACTGAGCCGGGCGTTGGAAAGCATAGCCCTGTGGTGTCGGGCCAACCGACACCGCCCGGTCAATGAGCAGCAACATATGCTGAGTCAGAAGTTACGCGGTCACTTCGCGTATTACGGAATCACGGGGAACTTTCGATCGTTGGCGTGCTTCCGCTTCGAGGTCGTACGCTGCTGGCGGGAGTGGCTGAACCGCCGCAACCGCGAGCGGAGTTTTGACTGGAACATCTTCAACCGGCTGTTGGAGCGGTACCCGCTTCCGCCGGCGCGGGTGGTCCACTCAGTGTATCATCGCGTAGCGAGTCCATGATCTGAGGAACCGTATGCATCAAACATGCACGTACGGGTCTGTGGGAGCCCCGGGAGGATAACCGCCCGGGGCCACCTGGCCATTCTGGTTTTTGTCCTTAATGCCGTTTTTTAAGGGGAACCTTCAGCATGGTGTGGGCGGCTTACGATTGACTCCAAGCATTCTTGGTAAGAAGTGTTCCAGACCTGTGAAAACGGCGAGGCCTTTTTGGTTTTGATTGCGCTTCGCTGTGCTTGGGGGCCCGGAAAGGCTCGGTGAGTCCGCTCGCTTAACCAGGCTGCATTGGCTGTACGCAAGTCAGTTTTGTTTCACCAGCGCACCTCCAGCCTTTAGGAAGGCCGGACAAATTGTCGGAAAAGTAGAATGTCCCCTTTCCTGCACGGCCAACCGGCCCCGGCTGGTTATGCCCGCCAGTGGTACACGAGAGAGTGCTCGGAAGCATGCTCTGCATAAGATTGAACGACTAAGGCTTTGAAACAACCACTTTTCACGCAGGATTTAGGTTAATATGAGTTTGCCTACGGTTGACGATGTCGATCGGGTAGCCCGCCTCGATGATCCCATTGTACGCAACCTGCAGATCACGCAGTGCTACTATGAGATCTCGCAATCCGTAGCACGCTTCGCCGGCCACTCAGGGAGCTGGTGTACCTTTGCGACATGGGCTTCGAAGCAGGCAGGCCAGACCATCCGGACGGAGGATCTGGTCCGCGCCTTCGAGGAGCGCTTCTATCTTTCAAACGAGATTTCGGCCCTCCTGGAAAACATTGTCAACGACCTTAGGAGCTTGGGCGC
>JACPFH010000374.1:1610-5483 GCA_016183075.1 Deltaproteobacteria bacterium
TGGGCGCGGAGCTAGAGCCGCACATTTTAAAGGGGGCGATTCTCCAGGCGCTCAATCCCGCGGCTGCCTTCGCTCGCGCCAGTGATGCCGTCGCCCGCGGCAATAAGAAAGTCTTCGAGGAGATTGGCCGTGAGTTCGCGCGATTTCTGCACACCTTTTGTGATGATACAAAGTTTGATTCCGATAAGCTGACGCGCTTTTGTGCTGGGTTGCGGCCTGGAGAGCCCCCCGATGGACAGCGACTTCTGGGCGAAGCGTTTAGCGCATACTGTGAGGCTCGCTTCGAAGGTGACGCAAAAGAGAAAACCGAGCTGATACTGCTTGCCAATCTTCGAGCCGGCTTTCACGAGCAGATCCGGTTGCAGCCCGAGATCGCTGAGGCTCTCAATGCCCCGTTGGCGAATATGGAAGAACTAAAGCCCAAGCTCCTGGCAACGCTGCTGCCGCGGTTCTGGATCCGTGCCCGCTACTGCCTAACGGGTTACCGCCATAACATCGTGTACTCAACTTCCGCCATAACATCGAGAACTATTGTGTGATGGGTCCCTTAAACTCCTTCCAAATAATTTGGAAGGAGTCAGGGGCTGATGAAGAAGATAACGGAGCTTGAGCGCCGGGTCTATGCCATTGAGTTGTATCAGCGAGGAAAGGGCTTTGAAACGGTTATTCGGCAGGTGGGGCGATGCCGTTCTTGGCTTGCGAAATGGTTACGACGTTTTCGGAAGGAAGGCAAAGCGGGGCTCAAAGACCAAAGCCGTGTTCCTCACGGTATCTGGCGAAAGACCCCAGCGGCCCTGGTCGAGAAGGTGCTTTTGCTCCGAGACGCATTGGAAGCCCATCGGACCCGCCGAACGGCTTTCTCGGGCATCAGTGCGGAGGCCATCCAGTGGGAACTGGGACGTCAGAGGATCCGAAAAATTCCCTCTCTGCGCACCATCGAGCGGATCCTGGCGCGCCACGGGCGTACCCAGCGGGGTCCCCACCACAGAAGCCACGGGGGAGGACCTCCCTACCCAGGTCCTGTTGCGAAGCAGATCGGAGATCTGCATCAGACCGATCTGGTGGGTCCTCGACACCTGCGAGGTCCGCACGGGGTCACCCGGTTTTATTCCTTTCACACCGTGGATGTGGCCGGACACACGGCGGCAACCAGCCAAGCTCCAGACAAGCAAGCCATCACGCTCTGCAGGCATCTTGTGCAGGCATGGCGGTCTTTGGGAGTCCCCGTGATCTCCCAGATGGACAATGAAATGGCAGCGACTGGAGGAGGCCGCTATCCCCACAGCCTCTCGCAGGTTATCCGGCTGCACCTGTTGCTGGGGGTTCACCTGCTCTTTATTCCACCGGGGGAGCCTGGAAGAAACGCCACGGTGGAGAGTTTCAATGGGCTGTGGCAAGAGCGCGTCCTGCACCGCCATAGCTGTCCCACGCTTGCTCACCTTCGACGGGTGGATCGGCGCTTTTCCCGTTACTATCACTACCAAAAACCTCATCGCGCTCTCAGACACAAAGACCAGGGTACCCGTTTTCCCGGGATCCTTCGGGATCGACGCTGGAAGCAGCTGGCGCATCTGCCTCAGCAATTCCAGCTGGCCGCCTATCTCGATGCCAAGGCGCAGATTCATTTCCCAGTGGCCAAAGGGAAGGTCGCCTGGATTCGCAAGGTGGATGGAAGGGGACATATAGACGTGAATGGCAAGACCTACTTCATCCGCAGGCGTCTGTCGGGTCAGTACGTGATGGCCACCCTCTTTACACACCGACAAACACTGGTCATTAAACGTGACAATGAAAGGATCAAATCTTTCACCTTTCCGATTCACGAATCCAGGATTTCTCCACTGTTTTCCTTTGGGACGGCAAGGTCTTAACGTGATGCAAGTACACGATGTTATGGCGGTTGGCTGCATTAGAAAATAGTTCTCGATGTTATGGCGGTAATCACCCTACGCCTTCAAATGGGAGGCCGCCTCTCATACCATCTCGCGTGCTGCTGGTAGGTATAAGCCGCTTGCAACACCGTAGGTTCGTCAAACGGCTTGCCTACGAGCTGGAGCGCTACGGGAAGACCGGTACGCATCCTTGCAAGATCGAGCAACTCGTAATATACGCTTAAGGGAATCCATCGAAAAGTATAGAGCTAACGGACGTACGGATCCATGATCGATCGTTTGTAAATCTTCTTGCTGCCAGGTAACCCTTCCCAGACAGGCTACTGACGCAATCTCAACGACGCAAATTTCAATCACTCTCAAGCTTAAAAACGGTTATCGGAATAAGTGCGTAATCGCGTGGAAATGAACCGAACCCGGCCCGGCGAAGATGCGATCCGGCCCTGGTCGTCGTTGCTCTTCCGGGATTTCAGTCTGATCTGGGGGTCGAGCGTCCTGACCGCGATAGCGGTGCAGATCCGTAACGTCTCCAGCCTCTATCAGGTCTACGAGCTTTCGGGCTCGCCTTTCCAGTTGGGTCTCACGGGCTTTTTCCAGGCCCTCCCCTTCGTGCTCTTCGGTCTCTTCGCCGGCGCGGTGGCGGATGCTTTGGACCGAAAGAAGCTCATCCTGGCTACGCACTGCCTTCACCTGGTGCCCGGCTTGGCCTTGGGTTTCCTGACCATCACAGGCGCAATCCAGGTCTGGCATATCTATCTCTTTGCCCTGGTAAGCTCGCTCGTGGATGTCTTTAGCTGGCCCGCCCGCTCCGCCCTGATCCCGCGCCTGGTGCCCCCGTCTCATCTGATGAACGCGGTAACCTTGAACGCTATGGTCACTCAGAGCAGCTTCCTCGTCGGCCCGGCCATCGGGGGAGTGCTAATCGATCGCATCGGCCTGGCTGTCACCTATTTCTCGTGCGCAGTCTTGATCGGTCCGGCCATTCTCTCCGTTCTGGCGGTGCGCAGCTCGGGCAAGCCGGAAGGCAAGCGACGGCGCATAAGCCTTGGGAGCATCGTCGAGGGAGTAGAGTTTATCTGGGCCCAGCGCATCATCCTGTCTCTATTCCTGCTCGACTTCGGCGTCGTCCTGGTTGGATTCTATCGTCCCATTTTACCCATATTTGCAAGCGACGTTTTTAAGATGGGGGCGACGGGCCTGGGGACCCTTTATGCGGCGCCTGCGGTGGGCTCCCTGCTGGGCTCGACAGCGCTGCTTATGGCCGGGGATATCAGGCGGAAAGGCGTCTCGGTGGTGGTCGCCGCCCTCTTCTTCGCGGCGAGCCTCGCCCTTTTGGGAATCTCAAAGTGGTTCTGGATGGCGGCGGCGGCGGTGATCGTTCTGGGCTTTACTGACGCCATCAGTGTGACCATGCGCCGGACGGTGGTGCAGCTTCTCGCTCCAGATGGGATGCTCGGAAGGGCTTCGAGCCTCATAACGGTTTTCTCTCAAACGACCAACGCCCTGGGGGCATTGCTCGCCGGAGCCGCCGCTCAACTGTTCGGGGCGCCGAACGCCCTCCTGCTGGGCAGCGGCCTCTGCCTGATCATGATCATCGGCATTAACCGGGCCATTCCTCAACTCTGGCGCTACCGCTCGTATTAGGACCTGGGTGAAAAAAGAGCAGTCCCTTAACTGAGAGAGGTGGTTGAAGGCATGAGGCGCGACGAGGATCTCATCGAGGAAATCAACGCACTGTGGCTACCCGTCTATCCCTTTATGGCCGACCATGTGGTGGCAGCTTCAGGCGTGCGCTCCGGCAATGTCCTCGATTTCGGCCCGTTCGCCGGCGGGATAGCCGTGAGCCTGCTCGCAAAAAATTTAAGCCTCCATGCCAAGGTTGCGGATGCATCGGAGCGCGTGCTGCGATCGGCCGCGCAGTGGGCTCGCGAGAAAGGCTGCGCCTCACGGCTGGCCGTTCACAGGGCACCAATCGAAGCGA
>JACPFH010000365.1 GCA_016183075.1 Deltaproteobacteria bacterium
AGCACAAGAGGGCGGTCCTGGCCGTGGAGGCGGGAAAAACCATCCTCCTCGAAAAAGACCAACTGATCGAGGAAGCCAACCGGAACAAGATCGTCGTTGTCGGGGTAACGGGGGATAAAATTTAAACTCCGTTCAAGCCGTTCAAGTCGTTCAACATGGTTAAACCCTTTAAAATCCGAAAACGATTTGAACTATTTGAACGACTTGAACGATTGGAACAATTCGAACGGTTTGAACCAGGTGCGTAAACATGGCGGATGACGAGCGAATCCCGGTGGGCGTGGTCGGTGTCGGGTACGCGGGGCGGTACCACGCCGAAAAGTACGCGGCTTCACCGAAGGCGGCGCTGGTCGGTGTGGCGGACATCGACCGGGGGCGCGTTGAGGAAGTCGGGAGCCAGTTCGGGGTCTTCGCCACTACGGATTACCGGGAGCTTTTTGGCCGCGTGCGCTGCGTCAGCATTGCGGTCCCGACCCGGCTGCACTGCGAGGTGAGCCGGGCTTTTCTCAGCGCCGGGGTCGATGTGTTGGTGGAAAAGCCGATGGCGGCCACCCTAGAGGAAGGGAAAGAGCTGGTAGCGCTTGCCCGCCAGCAGGGCCGTATGCTCCAGGTGGGCCACCTGGAGCGGTTCAACCCCGCCCTGCGCAGGCTCGAAGGCGTGATTCGTGATCCCAAATTCGTGGAATGCCACCGACTCGCGCCTTTCGTTGAGCGCGGGACAGACGTCGATGTTGTGCTCGACCTCATGATCCATGACATCGACATCATCGCCAGCCTGGTTCGCTCGCAGGTTCATCGCGTCGATGCGGTCGGGGTCGCCGTCCTGACCGATAAGCCGGACATTGCGAACGCGCGCATCACGTTCGCCAACGGTTGTGTCGCGAACGTGACGTCGAGCCGCGTCTCGATGAAACGAGAGCGCAAGATCCGGTTCTTCCAGACGGATGCCTACATTTCGATCGACTACGATCAACGGCGGGCGCAAATCTATCGCAAGCCGGACAAAAGCGCGGGTTGGCTCGGTATTCGCGGCGAGACCGTAGAGATGAAGGACGGTGACGCTCTGGCTGATGAGATTGATTCCTTCTTGGAGTCGGTTCGCACGCGTGCGCCCGCGCTGGTGAGCGGCGAGGAAGGGCTCAGGGCGTTGGAGATCGCCGCCATGATCAGCGAGCGCTTGCGCCAACCGGCGGCGTCGCCGTGAACGGGGCGGGGAAAAAGCCGAAGCGCGTCATGCTCGTCGTCGGGGAGGCTTCCGGAGATCTCCACGGGGCTCGGCTGGCCCATGCGTTGGTTGAGCGCGATCCGGCGCTGGAGATTTTTGGCGTTGCGGGGGAGCGGCTTCGGGGCGAGGGGGTGCGGGTTCTCTTTGACGTGGCGCGGCTCACGGGCATGGGGTTGACCGAACTGGCGGGAAGCCTGACGACGCTGTGGACAGCTTACCGTCTCATCGGTGGAGCGCTGCGCGAGGAGAAACCCGATCTGTTAATTCTAATCGATTTTCCTGAGTTTAACTTGCGGCTTGCACGAATCGCCAAGGGGCTGGGGATTCCGGTTCTGTATTATATTGGCCCGCAAATTTGGGCGTGGCGACCTCGGCGGGTGAAGCAGATCGCGCGCCGGGTCGATCGGATGGCGGTAGTTTTCCCGTTCGAAGTCTCGATCTACGAGCGGGAAGGTGTGGAGGTTAGCTTCGTCGGCCACCCGCTCTTGGATGCGGTTTGCCCCACACAGTCGCGGGAGGCGACCCTTAAGCAGCACGGACTGGATCTGTCAAAATCCACGATCGCTCTATTGCCCGGAAGCCGCAGGCGCGAGGTCGCCTACCATCTCCCGGTCATGCTTGAAGCGGCGGAGCGGCTGTGCCACGGAATGGATGTCCAGTTCATTCTGGCACGCGCTAGCACGGTCGAGCGCGATGAGATCAGACGTTTCCTGGCGCGGTCATCCATCCAGGTGGCCATTGCGGAAGGAAACGCTTATGATGTTTTGAACGCCTGCGATTTTGTCTGGGCTGCTTCGGGTACGGCAACGTTGGAGACGGCCCTGCTGCTTAAGCCGATGGTGATCATGTACCGTCTGGCCTGGCTGACGTACGGGCTTGCCCGGCTTCTGGTGCGGGTCGATCATATCGGGATGGTCAATATCCTCGCGGGGGAAAAGGTGGTGCCGGAACTGATCCAGGAGGAGGTTACGGCGGAGAGGATCGTGCGTGAGACCACCCGGATCATGCACGAGTCGAGCGTTTACCACGACACGGTCGCGAAATTGGCTGCGGTGCGGCAAAAACTCGGCGCCCCCGGGGCGGCGGATAGGGTGGCCGAAATCGCCCTGGAGATGATGGGGAAGAATTAAATTCGAAATTCGACTTTCGCAATTCGAAATTATTCATGAAGATCTATCTGCGCCTGCTCCAGTATCTGAAGCCCTACATCTGGCCTTATTTCGTGATTGCTGTGTCGTGCATGCTGGGCTATAGCGCCACGAGCGGAATCATGCCGTTCTTGGTGCAACGCGTCTTTGATGATGTCTTTGCCCGAAAAGACGAAACCGCGCTCTTAGTTCTGCCCCTGGTGATCGTCGGGGTCTTTGCGTTTCGTGGCTTCGTGAACTTCGGCCAGGGCTATCTCACGGACTACGTGGGCCTGCGCATCATCAATGACGTCAGGAATGCGCTGCAACGCCATCTCCAGTATCTGTCCCTCTCCTTTTTCCAGCGCCATCCCACAGGGACGTTGATCTCGCGGGTGAGCAGCGACGTTACGCTGGTGCGCTCGGCTTTGACGGACGCGGTAGCCTCTCTGATGCGCGACAGCACTTCTCTTGTCGCGCTGATCGTCGTGGCGTTTTTGAAGGACTGGGTGTTAGCCAGCATCGCTTTCGTCGTGTTTCCCGTTTCGGTCTTGCCTCTTACCCGGCTCAGCCGGAAGATTCGCCGTCTCACCCGGCGCGGCCAGGTCACGACCGGCTCCCTGACGTCGCTCCTGCAGGAAAGCATCCAGGGAAACCGGATCGTCAAAGCCTTCGGCATGGAGCGATACGAGAGCGAACGGTTTGCGCGCGAAAACCGCCGCCTCTTGCGGCAGTTCCTGCGCGCCTGCCAGATCAAGGCCGTGGTCGCTCCAGCGATGGAGACTTTGGCGTCCCTCGCGATCGGGGCGGTCGTATGGTACGGCGGCTCGAGCGTTGTCGGAGGCGGGCGAACCCAGGGCGAGTTTATGGCCTTCATGACGGCCATGTTTTTGATGTACCAGCCATTCAAGCATCTGACCCGGACCTACACCATGATCCAGCAGGGAATTGCCGGGGCCGAGCGGATCTTCGAGGTTCTGGACGCGGAAACCGACGTTCGCGATCATCCGCATGCCCGGCCCGCGCCGCGATTCTCGCAGTCGATCGAGTTTCGTGATGTCGGCTTCGGGTACGGGGACAAGCCCGTCTTGAAACATATCCATCTCAAGATCCGCGCCGGAGAATTGGCGGCGTTGGTGGGGGTGAGCGGGGTAGGAAAAAGCACGCTCGCGGATTTGATTCCGCGCTTCTACGACGTCACTTCGGGAAGCATCATGATTGACGGGATCGATGTCCGCGACGTGACCCTCGCTTCTCTTCGCGCGCAGATCGGCATGGTGACCCAGCACACGTTTCTCTTCAATGATACTGTCAGGAACAACATTGCCTATGGGGATCAATCCAAGAGCATGGAGCACATCATTGCGGCGGCAAAGGCGGCTCACGCGCACGAATTCATCATGGCCCTGCCCGAAGGCTACGACAGCGTGATCGGCGAAATGGGCATGAAGCTATCGGGCGGGCAGCGGCAAAGGCTGGCGATCGCTCGCGCCCTGTTAAAGGACGCTCCGATCCTGATTCTGGACGAAGCCACCTCCTCGCTCGACAACGAGTCCGAAAAGCTCGTCCAGGAGGCGTTGGAGAACCTGATCGTGCGCCGCACGACTCTGGTCATCGCGCACCGGCTTTCCACGATCCGCAAGGCGGACCGCATTATTGTCCTGGTCGATGGCATGATCGCCGAAGAAGGGACCCACGAGGAACTCCTGGCAAGGAAACAGGAATACAGCCGGCTTTATACTTTGCAGCTCTTGGAGGAGGAAGGCACCGTGGCGGGCAAGGTCCTGCACTGAACGCGATGATGTACTGGCTTTACAACACGCTCGTCACGGCGTTCCTCATTTTGTCTCTTCCTTTTCTCCCCTTATTCTTCCTCTTTTTTGGGGCGCGGTTTCGGCAGGGATTCTGGCAGCGGCTGGGGTTGTACCGGCGCGAAGTGCGCGATCTATTGGTCGGCTCCCGGCCTATCTGGCTCCATGCCGTTTCCGTGGGGGAGGTGCTTTGCGCCGCCCGCTTGGCTCGGGAGCTTAAGCAGCGCTTTCCGCAGCGGAAAATTCTTATATCCACGTTTACGGTCACGGGGCGCGAGATTGCGCGGCAGGCCGGAGTCGCAGACGCGATTGTTTTCTTTCCCTTGGATCACCCCTGGATCGTGGGCCGCGCGCTGAACCTGTTCGATCCGAGCCTGCTCATTTTCCTGGAGACGGAGATTTGGCCCAATTTCCTTCGCCGAGCTCACCAGAAAGGCATCCCGACGTTGCTCGTGAGCGGCCGAATCTCTCCGCGCGCTTTCCGTCAGTATGCGGCTTTGCGGATCTTTTTCGCGACCGTCGTGCGGCGCTTTACGGCTGTTGGGATGCAGAGCGCTGAGGACGCCCGGCGGATGGTTTGGCTGGGAGTGGACCCGGAGAAAACCTTGGTCACAGGCAGTCTGAAGCATATTTCTTGGCACCGCGACGGAGCAGACCCGGCTCGGGCCGGCGCGGCGCTTGCTCAGTTGGGGAACGGGGAGGCAAGGCAAGTCCTGGTTGCCGGGAGCACTCACCCGGGCGAAGAGGATATCCTGTTGGAGGTCTTCTCGGATCTCAAGTCGCGCTTCCCTTCCCTCATGCTGATCCTGGC
>JACPFH010000366.1 GCA_016183075.1 Deltaproteobacteria bacterium
GGACCACGCCGACGTGAAGCAATATCCCCTGATGCTTCTCACCTCCTACCCCCGCTACCGCAACCACAGCACGTTTTGGAACGTGCCGTGGCTCAGAGGCGACTGCTACCGCCACGCGTTCTGGATCAATGTGGCGGACGCGCATGCCCGGGGAATCAAAGATGGAGATCTTGTGCGCGTGCACAACAACAAAGGGACGGCGGTCATCCCGGCTTATGTGACCTCGCGAGTTTTGCCGGGGGTCGTCGTCATTCATCACGGTGGCTGGTACGAGCCCGATGAAAAAGGCGTCGACTGGGGCTGCACGCCGAATGTCTTTTTGTCGGATTTGGAAAGTCCCGTGACCGCTCCCCCGGTCACCAACTTGGTTGAGGCGGAACGCTATTCAGGTGTGTAAGAACGCGCTGAACACATAGGGAATGAGACGGAGGATCGTGATGTTTGGTCGAACGTGCCGCGCACCGATGCCGATCGCCGCGCTCTTTCTCGCGCTCTCCCTGGGATCAGGGTTCTGGCTCGCTGCCAGCTCTCAGGCACAGGAGCCTTTCTACAAGGGAAAAACCGTCAGGCTTCTTATCGGAACCACCGCTGGAGGGGGCTATGACCTGTCGGCGCGTCTGGTCGGCCACTATATGGGCAAATACGTTCCAGGGCGTCCCGATATCATACCCCAGAACATGCCGGGGGCAGGGTCGCTGGTCGCGGCGAACTATGTCTATGGAATCGCCAAACCGGACGGGCTGACTCTTGGCGCGGTCAACCCGGCGCTCTATTTCGAGCAGCTCATCGGACGAAAAGAGGTTCAGTTTGATTGGGCGAAGTTCGCATGGGTCGGCTCCCCGGAGCAGAACGATATCTTATTTTATATCCGTTCGGACTCTCCCTACCGCTCGGTGGACGACTTTCGCAAAGCCAAGGAACCTCCCAAATGCGGCAGTTCGGGAACCACTACGACCGGCCATTATATCCCGAGGCTGCTTGAGGAGACCCTGGGCGTTAAAACCAAAATCGTGAGCGGTTACCCGGGCGCGCCGGAGATCGAGGTGGCGATCCTTAGAAACGAAGTCGCCTGCTGGGCTCCGCTTACGGCGACTTACTTCGGCCGCGAGCCGTACTGGGCCTGGCACAAAGAGGGTTTCGTGCGCGTGCTGCTTCAAACCGGTAGAAAACGGGACCCGAGACTGCCGGCAGTGCCGACAATTTATGAGCTCATGCAGCAGTATAAAACGCCTGAATCCGGCCGGCGGCTTGCCCAGGTGATTGTGACGGCCCCGGTGCTTGGTCGTCCCATTATCGCTCCGCCCGCAACCCCCCCGGATCGGGTTAAGGTCCTGCGCGAGGCCTTCGCCAAGGCCATGAGCGATCCCGAGCTTTTAGCCGAGGCGAAAAGAAGAGGATTGCAAGTTAATCCCCTCGACGGCGAAGAGTTGACGTCCTTGACCAAAGAGCTGATGGTGCAACCTCCGGAAGTGATCGAACGAATGAAATGGGTGTTGGGACGGTGAGCAGGGTCGAACCATGAACAGGGAGACGGCGGGAGAGCACCTTGCGTTCAGCGACTTGAGGGCCTTTTTGCATTACCTCGAGCAGCAAAAAGATCTCAGGAAAGTCGACGGGGCTGAGTGGGAAACGGAGATCGGTCTGATCACCGAATGGCAGGCCATGTTATCCGATTCCCCGGCCCTGCTGTTCGATGCGATACCGGGCTATCCGAAAGGTTTTCGGGTTGCCAGCAATCTCTTCACCGCGCATAGACGGGCGGCGGCCGCGTTGGGGCTGCCGCTCGATGTCTCCAAGCTCGAGCATGTCAAGCTCTGGCGCGATCGGGAGCGGAGCCTGGTTCCCCTCGCGCCGAAGGACGTCGGTTCGGGACCCGTGCTTGAGAACGTCGTGAAGGGGGATAAGGTGGATCTGAATATTTTCCCCACCCCGCGCTGGCACGAAAGAGACGGGGGACGCTACATCGGCACCGGATGCATGATCGTTACTCGCGATCCCGAGCAGGGCTGGGTGAACTTGGGGACGGAGCGCGTGCAGATCCAGAACCGGGACACCGCCACCGTCTACCTGTCGCCCGGGCGCCACACGGACCTGATTCGAAAAAAATATTGGGCCAGGGGTGAAAGTTGTCCCGTGGCCGTCTGCTGCGGGCAGGATCCCGTGCTTTGGGCCGCATCCAACTTTCCGGTGCCGTGGGGGATGTCTGAGTACGATTATGCGGGAGGACTTCGGGGACGGCCCGTCGAGGTGGTGAAGGGTCCCCACAGCGGGCTCCCGATTCCGGCGCATGCCGAGATCGTGCTCGAGGGAGAGTTCTTGCCGCCCGGCAAGGAGCCGGATCTTCCTGAAGGGCCCTTCGGCGAGTGGACCGGATATTACCATCCGTCGAAGTCTCAGCCTCCGCTTCGGATTCGGACGGTCCTCCACCGAAACAACCCGATTCTTCAAGGCTCCCCTCCTCTGCTCACCTCGATAGACTATGCCCTGGGGCGTCACATTCGCCGCTCGGCTGTCGTGTGGGATTTGTTGGACCGCGAGATCCCCGGAGTGAGAGGGGTCTGGTTTATGGAGGGCGGCACGCCCTACGGCGGGCTTATCATCGCGCTCGAGCAGACCTGGGGCGGCCAGGCGCTGCACGCCGCTTTAAAAGTCCTGGGCTCCTACAGCACGGCCTACATGCTGCGCTGGATCATCGTGGTCGACGACGATATCGATCCGACGGACTGGCTCCAGGTTTCCTGGGCTCTGAACACGCGCTGCGACCCCCGGGATTCCGTGCAAATTGTCGACGGCTGCTGGGGCAGCCCCATCGATCCCCGGCTCCCGCCCGAGAAACGGGAGCGCGCCGATTTCACGCACTCCTGCGCCATCGTCCTGGCATGCAGGCCCTTTTCGTGGAAGGACAAGTTCCCGCCTTCCATTTGCTCCCGTCCGGAGCGCATTCAGGAGATCGCAAAAAAGTGGGGCAAACTGTTTGGAACCGGGGGAGCGAATGGCTAAGGAAGGCCACGGACCTGCTTATCCGCGACCGAGGGGAGTGCGAGCGAGGCTGCGGACGTCCGATTACAGACAGTACGACCCATGGCACGAACCCATCGGCCGCAGCCGAGAGCGCGCTTCCCGAGGGAGCTCTCCAAGCAAGTGGTCAATGCGGGAGGCCGTGGAGCGAAGGGAGCCGCGAAGCCCCGCGATTGTGGATGCAAACAATGGCTGATCTCAAGTTGAAGTTGGAAAGCCTGGAAGTCAACGGCGGCGGTCTTCACGGCGCCCCTGATTATTCGCACGACGAGATCCGCCGCGCGCCCTGGAAATGGGACAAAGTGGTGAAGAGCTCGCACCTGACCAACTGCGCTTACCAGCAGGCTTGCAACTTCAATCTCTATGTCAAAGACGGAATCGTCGTGCGCGAGGAGCAGGCGGCCAATTACCCCGCGCGCAACGACCCTTCGGTCCCCGACTTCAACCCGCGGGGCTGCCAGAAGGGCGCCTGCTACACGCACCGGGTCTACGATCCCACCCGGATCAAATATCCCGTGAAGCGAATCGGCGCGCGCGGCCAAGGGAAGTGGAAGCGCACCAGTTGGGACGAGGCGCTGGCGGCGGTTGCCGACGCGATCATCGATACCGTCACGCAGGAAGGCCC
>JACPFH010000367.1 GCA_016183075.1 Deltaproteobacteria bacterium
ACCCGGCCCAAGAATATCAGGCGGTCCGATCCCAAGCGGGACTCATCGACCTTTGCCATCGAGGCCTCCTTTGCTTTCAAGGCCCCGACCGGATCTCTTTTCTTCAGGGTATGGTCTCCAACGACGTAAAATTATTGGCTCCAGGGGACGGTCTTTACGCCGCCGTGCTCGACGTGAGCGGGAAGGTTCTCGCCGATGTCCGCATTTTTTGCGCCGGGGACTCGCTTCTCGTGGATCTCTGGGAGCCGCTGAAAGAGAAGGTCCTAAACCACCTCAACCGTTACCTGGTCGCCGATGAAGTCGAGATTATGGACTTGTCGGGGCAATACGGGGCGCTCTCCCTGCAGGGCCCGAACTCTCGAGCGATCGTCGAGCGGCTTCTTGGCACGAGCGAGGTCCCGTCAGCCCCATACGGCTACCGCAGTGTGAAGATCGATATTGCAGAGGTCGGAGTGCTCCGCGCCACGCACACGGGCGAGGAAGGGTTCGACATCATGATTGCAGCCGGTCTCCTTCCGGATGTGATATCCCGCCTTGAAGAAGTCGGGCAGAGCTTTTCCGTTCGATGGGTGGGCCGCCGGGCGCTGGAAACCCTTCGGGTCGAGGCCGGCATTCCTCTTTACGGCGTCGACATGGACGAGGGAACTCTGCTGTTGGAAACAGGCCTAGATCACGCCGTAAGCTTCCAAAAGGGTTGTTATCTGGGTCAGGAAGTGGTGGAACGAATTCGCTCGCGCGGCCACGTCAACCGAAAGCTCGTCGGATTGCTGCTGGACGGCAAGGAACCGGCCGAGCGCGGCGCGAAAATCCGCAGCGGGGAAAAAGAGGTCGGATGGGTTACGAGCGCGGTCCATTCGCCCGCCTTAAAACGCCCCATCGCGCTCGGGTACGTTGCTCGCGATGACTGGGAGTCCGGCACTCGCCTTACAATCCATTCGGGATCAGCGACGATTCCCGCCGTGGTCTCTACCCTGCCGTTTTACAAAGTCACCAGCGGCAGTACGACGCTTTCGCGATAGCGACCGAGGGAAGTGCGAGCGAGGCTGCGGACGTCCGATTACAGGCGGTTCAGATCATGGCAGAGGCCCATCGGCCGCAGCCGAGAGCGCGCTTCCCGAGGGAGCTGCCACGCCCCTCTCTTGAATCGCCGCAGCGGCTAAGATAAATATTTTCCACCGAAGAGCGAAAGGAGCTTTGAGGAATGGCAGAGTTCGTCAAGGCATGTAAGACGCAAGACATTCAGGCCGGCTCGGGCAAGACGGTCGATATCAAAGGAAAGCCTGTCGCCGTCTTCAACGTCGATGGCAATTTCTACGCCATCAGCGATACCTGCTTACATCGGGGCGGGCCATTGGGCGAAGGGGAGCTGGAGGGAAAAATCGTAACCTGCCCTTGGCACGGATGGCGATATGACGTCACCACCGGCGTCAACGAGCTGAACCCTTCTGTGGTCGTAGAGAGATACCCGGTCAAGGTGGAAGGCGATGATCTTCTCGTCGCGGTTTGAGCACGTCTCCAAAAATGGCGCACGGCCCGGCGCGGAACGCTTCCTCCACGGCGGGCCGTGCTTTTTCGTGCCGCCGGCAACAATCAGCCCTTGTTGATCTTGTCAAGTTCTGCCAGCAGTTCCTTATTTTCCGGAATCCCCTTCTCGTACTCTTTGCGCCAGCGAACCACCCCCTGCTTGTCGAGCAGAAAGACCGCCCGCTTGGGAAAGCCCTGCGGTCTGAGGCAGTCGTAGAGCTGGCAAACCTGGCCGTGCGGGAAAAAATCTGAGAGCATCGGAAAGTTGATCCCCGCCATCTTTTCCGCGAATGCCTTGTGGGAAAATGGCGAATCAACGCTTACGCTCAGAACCTGAGCATCCCGGGCCTCGAATTCCTTGCGATCGGCTTCGAGGTTCCGGAGCTCCTGCTCTCAGCCACCGGTGAAATCGAGCGGGTAGAAGGCGAGAACGACGTTCTTCTTACCCGCGAAATCCTTGAGGCTCACCTTTTCCTGAAGGGTCACAGGAAGGGTAAAATCCGGAGCCTTCTCTCCGACATTGGGCATAGGCATAATAAACCTCCTCCCTAGCATGTAATATGGATGAGTCCAAACTTCGTAACACGGAATAAAAATTTGTCAAGCGGCCGTGTCCCGAGCCGGCCCAGACTACCGGGATCCGGTGCGGAGCTTGAGATAGTCTCTCAGGGCATCCCCCGTGCTCATGAAGGCAAGCTCTTGCCACGGGACTTCCGCAACGTCAAAGGCTCTCGCCTCAACAGCCTCATCTCCCGCCCGAAGCTCGCCGCGGATGACCTCGGCCGTGTAGACCACAACGACGTTCGGCGAACGAGGATAAGAATACACACCGAGGAGAGAGGCGACGCGGACATCGAGAAGGCACTCTTCCCTGGTTTCGCGAATGGCGGCCTCCTCGACGCTCTCGCCGCGGTCCACATAACCCCCTGGAAACGACCACTTCCCCATAGCCGGCTCGATTCCGCGGCGAATCAGCACGACGCGGCCATCGATGCTGAACAGGGTGCCTGCCACGACCTTGGGATCGAGATAAAAGATAAAGGAGCATTTCTGGCAGACCAGCCGTTGCGGTTCCGACGGTTTCATGGTGCGCAGCTCCAGATCGCCGCCGCATCGGGGACAGAATCTGGGCTCTACCGGGCCATGAGTATTCACCTGGAGCTATTCGAAAGAGTCCTCGCAGAAGAGGGAATTTCGCTCGGCGAAAAGGATTACTATGAGCGCTATCTCGGCATGGACGACAAGGGCTGCTTCGGAGCGGCCTTTGCAGAGCACGGGATAGAGCTCAGCGCGCACCGGTTAGCCGAATTGATCCAGCGCAAAGCCCGCTACTACCGCGAATCCATCAAAACCAAGATCCGCCCCTTTCCCGGGGTCAAACAATTGGTCCCTCTCCTCGCTACTCATTACCCCCTGGCCATCGCATCGGGGGCTCTGCGCAGCGAAATCGAAATGATAATTGAAAGAATTGGATTAAACCATTACTTTCAAGCTATTGTCAGCGCGGAGGATACCAGTCGGGGAAAACCAAACCCGGAGATCTTTGTTAAGGCCTTGGCCCTGCTCAACCAAAACTGTTCCGATGCAGAGCGAATCCATCCGTCGCAGTGCCTTGTCATCGAAGACTCCAAAGAAGGCATTATCGGCGCCCACCGGGCCGGCATCAAATGCATGGCCGTTACCAACTCACACCCTGCCGAACAACTCGCCGAGGCCGATGCCGTCATTAGCAGCCTGGAGGAAGTCGATCTCGCCTTCCTGGAGAAGCTGGTACCCTAGAGGCAATAGTGATGACTCTTGCGGCGCAAGAAACTCAGGATTCGCCTATTGCCTTTTGCCTACGTGTACGGCGTTCGCTGGGGTCGGACAGTGATCTCGATCGGGCAGGCCGCCGGCGAGGAGGTCAAGATGAAGAGCACCGCTTGGGCGATGTCTTCGGGACGGATCATCTTGCTCCGATCCAACCGGCGCGTAACTGGGATCAAGGGCGTATCGACGAACCCGGGAAGGATCACCGCGACCTTGATTCCGTATTCTCTCACTTCTTCGTAGAGCGACTCGGTAAATCCAACGAGACCAAATTTCGAGGCGCAATAGGCGGCGGTATTGGCCTGACCCGTCTTTCCCGAGATCGAGCCAATATTGATGACAGCGCCCTCGCCTCTGGCAATGAGCGTCGGCAGCACCATCTGGCTAAGAATCATGGGTGCCCGTAAATTGACTTGGAACGTGCGATCCCAATCTTCGACTTTGGCTTTGGTGACGGGCGCCGTCCTTCCCCAGCCGGCGTTGTTGATAAGGGCGTCTAATTCCGCTTCGGTTCGCGCCGCCAGTGCTACTCGCGAGCCCGACCGGGCCAAGAGCAAGGAGATCGCCTTCCCGATGCCCCTTCCGGCGCCCGTTACGATGGATACTCTTCCAGCCAGCTGCGCCATTTTCGTAGTCTATGATTTGTCAGCGGCACATCGCTAGTGGACGGTTGAGGGAGTCATCTCAGGGGGAGGCTCGACTACATTGGAGCCGTGATGGTGAATGATGAACCAGCCTTCGGGACGCTTCTCAAAGATATTTGTGGTCAGGACCACTCCGGAGATAACCTCCTCGTCGACTTTGCTGGTGATATTCTCGTAGAGCGTGACCCAGGCAAAGGGATGTCGGATCTCAATTCTCACCTCGGTTAGCAGAAAGCGGATCTCATCGGTATTCTCGAAGATCCGCCGCCAGCTCGACATCACCGGATCCCAACCTCTTAGCGCCGCCCACCCGGGATGGAAACATTGAACGTAGTTCTCCCTCACCCAGACCTTTTCCATCACGCCGACGTCCAGACTCTCAAACGCATGATAAAAGGCTTCGTTGGCCTTAAAAACGTTTTTCTCTTCTAAGGTCATCCAGCCCTCAATGCGAAGGCTTGGGGGTCACAAAAACAAGCACAACCAGCCGCTCCGGGCCGGGATTGCTGACGCCGTGCCTTTGGCCCGATGACGCCAGAGCTATGTCGCTTTCTGCCAAATCTTTTTCTTCCCCGCCTACCTGGAATTTGCCCTTGCCCCGCAGAACAAAATAAACCTTGTCGGAACCCTCGTGCGTGTGCGGCGACTGGGATTGGCCCGGCTCGAAGCAATAGACATCACAGATCATTCTTTCCGTTTCGAATAGACCGTTTTTTTTCATTTTCTCCGCGGAAAATTGCATCGCATCGCTGACACTCCGAAAATTTGTCATCATTCGCTCCTCTTGTGAAGATACTAGCATAGGCGAGCAGCCATGCAAATCTATGGGGAATCTGCTACCTTACCGGAGTGAGTTCGGTCCTGGTCCACTACCACGAAGTGGCGCTCAAGCGCGGCAACCGCCCTTACTTCGTCCGGCTGCTAAGGCAAAACCTCGCAACCTCCGTGAGCGACCTCGGCCTTTTAGGGATCAAGCATCTGTCCGCGCGCTTGCTAGTGCTTTTGGAGGAGGCGGCAAGGCCGGAGGAAATCTATCGCCGGCTCCAAGGCGTCTTTGGCGTCGCCAACTTTTCGTTGGTTGAGAAATGTCCGCTTGACTTGGAGGTTTTGAAGGCCAAGATCATCAACGCCTTGGACGGAAGACCCTTTAGCTCCTTTCGGGTCCAGACGAAGAGGTCCGACAAGACTTTTCCGCTGACTTCTCCCGAAATCAGCCGCGAAGTCGGTGGCTGCATCAAAGCCAGGTCGGGCGCGCGAGTGGATCTCAAGAACGCCGATCTCACTGTGTCCATTGAAATCCTCCCGGACGGCGCTTTTTTTAGCTTCGAGAAGATTGCCGGACCGGGCGGTCTTCCCGTGGGAGCGAGCGGAAGGGTTGTTTCGCTCATTTCCGGCGGTATCGACTCGCCGGTAGCCGCCTACCGCATGATGCAGAGGGGTTGCCGGCTTACCTTCGTCCATTTTCACAGCGTGCCGTATCTCGACAAAACCTCCCAGGCCAAAACCCGCGATCTCGTAAAGCAACTGACTCGCCACCAGTTCGCTTCGCGGTTGTATCTGGCGCCGTTCGGTGAGATCCAGCGTCAGATCGTCGCGGCTGTCCAGCGACCGCTACGGGTCGTCCTTTACCGCAGGATGATGATGCGAATTGCAGAGTCGATCGCGAGAAAGGAAAAAGCAAGCGCCCTCGTCACCGGAGAGAGTCTCGCCCAGGTCGCCTCACAAACCCTGGCCAATCTGGCTGTTATCGAGGAAGCCGCTTCGATGCCGATTCTGAGGCCGCTTGTAGGCATGGACAAACTCGAGATCATCGATCAGGCGCGAAGAATCGGCACGTTGGAGATCTCGATCATTCCCGACCAGGATTGCTGCCAGCTCTTCGTCCCGCGCCATCCCGCCACCAAGGCAAAAATCTCCGACGTCCAGCAAGCCGAATCCCACCTCGACATTCCGGCTTTGACGCAACTCGGGGTCGACAACGTTGAAGTCGAAGAGTTCAAATTCCCGCCGCCCGCTCGAGCCTGTCCCGCTTGAAGAAGCGGCTACGGTTCATGACGCGTCTTGGTTTCCGCCCGCTCCAGAACGCGAAAAGACTGCGTATCGGATTGCGCTACCGACCATAAGGCAAACCGGAAATATGACCATCGAGTAAATTGCCGTGACCACAGGCCACCAGGCGGAATCGGGTCCGCCTGTCGTCTCGTTGCGGAGATAAACGGCGGCCGCAAGGCACAGGACCACAGCGCACCCGACAACAAAAACGTCAAACCTGCGAAGCCCGGAAACCTCGGCTCCGGCAGGCCGGAAGCGAAAATAAGCCCAAAGCGAAGCACCCAGAACTGGAAAGAGGATTGCAAACGCAACAATCATCCAAGCTTTAACCGTGCTCGCGCGCGCCCGTTGCGGTCGCGAGTTGCATGGGGTCGTTTATGGGAGTTCACCTTTGAGAGTCTTTTTGCTCAGAGAGGAGACGCAGCAATCGAGCAGTGGTGTAACATTCAACGTCCATACCGCTGAAATCATGATCGTTTGACCAGTTCGGCAAGGCCAACGACCGAGCCAAGGCCAGCGTATGGGCGTCCTCAGGGTCACGATCCTTCAGGTCAGCGATCGCTTTCCGTAAACGCCTTCGATAATCGTCCACCGGGTGAATACGAAGCGGGAGAAGCTTCCACTGCATCTCGACCAGCTCCACAGGCAGTTTATACTTGCTCGCCACGCGCGGGAGGTACTCAGCCACCTCGTCTATGTTGAACTGGGCAACGTGTACCACTACGTCGAACTCGGTAAACACCCGCAGTGCCGCCTTTCCCACCACGGCTGAGAGCAGGACGTTGGCGTCAGCGACGACGCCTGCGATGGGCATCAAAATCCTCTTTGATATCCCTCTCAGTGACCCCCTTGCGCTCAAGCACCCTGGCTAAGTGCCTACCGACCACCCGCGCTAGTTCTCGCCGCAGGTCGTCAGGGAGGCGGTCCGGTTCGTCGAGGGGGACATAGACTCCGGACACCCTGCCGTGCCTCGTGACGAGCACCGGCTCCCCGC
>JACPFH010000353.1 GCA_016183075.1 Deltaproteobacteria bacterium
ATCCCCGACGCGAGCGCGCATCCGGCAAACTCGGCCACGGCCTTGGCGAGATTGCCGCCGCCGCGCTGGTAGCGGTCCCCGACAGCCTCCTCCGAACAGCTCAAGACAAAGTCGATTTTGCGCTCCGAAAGCGTCGGGTTGCGCAGCAAAAGCTCGCGAACCGCTAAGGCTCCGGAAACCTTGGCGCAGAGATTCTCCAGCAAAACATTCGCGCTGAGCGAGCCATCTTCGTGATGCGCGTGCCTGACCCACCCGACCGGCTCGGAATCTGTCCCCGCAAAGAGGGCGACTCCGTCCCCCTTGGCGACGGCGGCCTGAAGTTGGCCGCGCGTAACGAGCGAAGGCGAGCCTTTGGCCAAAGGCCGGCACAGCGGGGATTCCCGCAAATGGGGAGCGATATCCTCCCAAAAATCGTCCAGTAGAGAGACATGCTTGAAGAGGTCGGCGAGCGCCAAAAGCCCGATGAAGAATGGCTCAGCGACGAAATCGCCGAAAGGCCGGCGATCGTTCGCCACAGGCGCCAACCGCCCATACCACGGCCTTTCCACCTCGTAAAGGCTGGAGACGGGCGCAAGGCCGAGAAACACCTGGTTGGGCAAGTAAGCCTCGGCCAGCTCCCGGGACTGCAGGTGTTCTTGAAGCTCCTCGAGCCTCGATGGGCGGGCTTCGATTTCCCGCCACGGCTTGGATCCGTAGCGGACGAGCCGGGGCGTGTGAATCAAAATGGCGCTGGCGGCCTTGATTACAGGTTGCAAATTTGACATCAGCTTGTTTTTGAAAGGAACTTAACTTTTACGCCATGCGAACATAAAGACATAGATCTCTAGTACCCCCTGCATGTGCCGGATTTCCCTCCCCAAATATCGACCCCTCCGAGCAGTAGATCCCGCGCATCAAGAGTCACCGGTTCCCATGCTGAAACGACGGGCGCACCGGGATAGCTGAACATTTTGATGTGTTCGTTTGGACCTACCACCCTTTCTGGCCGAGGCAGCTCCAGCCAACGGTCGCGCGTGCCTGTGCTGACAATAGCTTTAGCCTCTGGCACGTAATAGAGGAGAGGAGGATCTATCCCATCCTTCCCGCCATATTCATAAGTTACCAGCACCGTTTTGATTCCTCGCCGCTCACAAGCCCGGATCGTAAGCATCACATCCACAAAGCAGTTTCCTGAAAACATCCAAGTCATTAGCGCGGCCTCAGCGCGGAGCAGAGCCGCGAGTTGTGCGGTATTATGGGCAATCATTTCCTTGCCTTGATGGGTTTCAAAACGAATCCGCTCCAGGATGACCCCAGCAAAATCCAGCGTTCGACCTTGTGCGCGGCAGAGACCCATGACCAAAGGATGGTTCTGCCAATCCCACGTGGTTGGAAAAGGAGCCATCGCCCGCGTCGTATCTCCAGTTACAGCTCCGTCGAATAATTCGTTAGGATGGACCAGCGTGGCCAGGGAATCCCGGATGTTGACTCCGTAGTAACTCACGCCGGAATGAGGGTGATGGCTGTCCGTAAGACAGCCCTGTATCAATACCACTCGAGGTAGACCTCTTCCCTTCCCGTTAGATCCGTAAACCTCCATCCGTTTGGGCTTTTTTCCTATCGTGGTCTCTGCTAACCGCCGGGCGACCTTGTACTCGGCCTGCTGGATGGTAGTGTGAGCCTCTAGCTCCGGGAGTCCCTTCGCCAGCTCCAGACTCAGCACCAAGTTTATAAGAGAGCCGAACCGCGAGGCTTCAGCCCCTGGACCCCACATGTCGAGGATGGTGCTGCGTTGCAAGGCGCTGCCAGCCCGGATGGTTCCCTCATATTCTGCAGCAGCCAGGAGACTCACCCCCGAAAGTCGGTGCGTCCGACCATCCCCGACAGAAGTCACAGGACCCAGGACGCCAGGAAATACCTGGCCTTCCCCTTTAACCTTGACCCTGGGCTCCACTACATCTCGAATACCTGTGACCCGAGCCTTTTCCCCGGGAAACACTACATCGAGCCGAGCACCCTGAATGCGCTGGTCCTCAATGACAAGAGCCTTTATTGCCTCTTGATCCACTTCCAAGCGCCCAGACTGATAGCGAAACTGAGTTCCAAGACTCACTTCAGTTACCGGGAATTCTGCGATCTCAAGACGCATGGGACTTTCCCCTTTCACGTACTCACGGCCATATTAGGGAAAAACAAGGACGGCGTTTTCACCTCTGTCTGAAGAGCCCTCAGTGCAGTTTCCACGATGTCGCGACGCAGCCGAGTATCCGCTTCCGCGGGCAAGCTCGGGTCACCGCAGGGATGAGGGATCCTGACCCCTTTTACGATACGGCCTGCTCCCACTTGCTCTGCTAGAGGATACATCGCAGTGATAACCGCCACGGGCAGCCCCGCGCGGTCAAGCTCTTTACTGATCACAGCACCGCTGCGACTGCACGTCCCTCAGGTCGCCACCAGGAGCACACCGTCCACCTGCTCCTTCTTGAGATCGGC
>JACPFH010000354.1 GCA_016183075.1 Deltaproteobacteria bacterium
CGGCAAGCAACTCATTGGTCGCATCTCTGAGCGCGAGATCCTGATCCAGGTGAATGGATGTCCCGCCCTCCACGGGCAGCGTAACGGGAATGGGGAAGAGTTGTCCCGGAGCCAAGCGCATCTCATCAAGGACGCGCTGGTGGTCCTCCTTACCCATGAAACGGTCCAAAGGCGAAAACGCGCCGATCGCGAGCATCTCGAGGTCGCACACGGACCGTTCCGAGAGCTGAATCGACGGCAGCCGCCCGGCATAAGCCTTGAGTTCGTCCCGTCCCTCCGCCGGGACCACCACGTCCACCAATCTGCCGCCGCAGGGAGGCGTGCCTTTCGTAACTTCTGAGGGGGCCGATCTTGTAAGGTCCATCCTAAGCTCCGGAAAATTTATGTGATTGGAATCTTTTTATCAAAACACGCGTCGTGCACGGGGCGAAGAAACAAGGAGGCAACAGTGACGAGACTTCTCCGGGACCGGCCTGGGGCGTTCGATCCCGAAGGCACTCGATAGGTCAGCGCCTCTGCAAATTTCCCTCATCGTACTGATAACCATGCAAAAAAGCAAACCGGTCGATCTGCGCTTTGACCTTGTCTATCAGCGCAGGGTTCCACTCCATGTCATTTCGGGTCTTGTGCGGGGAGGAAAAGACAGAGTCTTATGTCGCAGAAGTCGTCGGGGGGTACCCGCGTTTTGACCGACGCAACGGTCTCACACATCGAGAAATAAAAGTCTATGCCGGCGCTGAGATCATGGTCTCGACTCCGCTTGCATATCGTGGCGATGTTATCGTAGGGATTCCTGACCACATGGACGAGCTTTACGCGCACCTTGAGAGTTTTGCGCAGACGCTCCAGGAGCTCGGGATTGGCCCCCAGCCTCCTGGTCGACCTCCCTCCCTTTTTGTCTCCAATAATCCGCAATTTCTCAAATCGTCCGTTCCATTGGCTCGGGACCTTATACGAATATCCGCTCCATACGCCGCCGGCCGCGGCAAAGGCTTGAGACCGCTCCAGAAGCAAATAAAAAATCTGCCTCTTACCGAACCCGGCCCGGAGGTACTTGAGAGCATCCGCCTCGTGGGCAATAATCATGTTGGGGTGGGCATCGAGAAGAGAGCCTACCAGACTGTGGCCGCTCCGAGGGTAGCCAACAAACATGCAGTAGGTTTCGATGTCCGCAAGGGCCTCCCTGAATTTAAATCCTTGATACGCCGCGTTGAAATAAAGTTTGGTCATTCGCCAACTAGAAACTGGCATTTTGCACACCTGGAGGATCCTGTTCAGAACTTCTCTCCTGTCGCCCGCTGCCTTGCGCTGGAAAAAATGAACCGGAGTAAAACCCTTTTGCCTAGAGATCCGCGTACCCCAGTTCTCGGAGCTTCACACCAAGTAGTTTTTTGATCCGTGCCTGTTGTCCCGGGTCAAGCCCGTGGCGCCATCTCCCGATGGATTCCGTCGTCACGGGCCTCTTCAGGTTTTCATGGTGCGGTAATACGCTATCGCCGAGCCGGTCGGCAGATCGCCAAAAATCCATCATGGCAGGGATATAATTTAGATCAAGGAACGAACAGACTCGTTCCAGCGTCTTTTCGGAATTTTGGACCAGGTCCTCGTAGGTGATTTCCAGATACCGACCTCGGCCGATGCGCGTCCCGAATGCCCCTGCGCGCGCCACGCTTCGCAGCCACCGTTTGGAAGCATCCTCGATGTCCGCATAGATGCCTGCTTCGAGATAGGATAATACGACGTCGCGGCCATCGCGTACAATGTGGACGTATCTCGCCTGCGGGAATACCCAGTTGAGCCTCTCCAGATTCAGGCTGTTGAGGGGGGTTTTATCTCCCCATCGCCGGGCGCCGGGCTCCTTCTTCTCGGCGTAATAGCTGTACAAGAGGTCGATCAGTTTCGCCAGGCTTCGCTCGCGGCGGTCTATCTTGATTGCCCGTTTGTAGAACTCCCGCAGGTCTAGTCCCCAGGTAAAAAAGAGGGGATGGTTTTCAAACGCCGCCGTTACCAGGACAACCAAGTCCTGCCAGGTAAGGTAGTTGTGCTGGTAGAACTTGCGCACCACCGCCGGCAACACATAAGACTCGGGTGGGATAGCGACTTCCGGGTGCTGCGCGAGCATGGCGCGCAGGAGAGTGTTGCCCGAGCGTCCCGAGCCCACGATAAAGAAAGGGATACAAGTCAATCGTCCAGGCGGTGAAGTCAGCGGGATACGGCAGAAAATCATTCGGCCCAATGTGCGGGCCGTGTAGTTCAATCGCTTGAGCAGGGAGGGCGCCAGGGGTCTCTTGATGGAATCCATGAGTTTCATCTTGCAAAACCTTTGGTTCCGGGAGGCATGGGATATCCGTAGGAATGAAGCGGAAGGGAGAGCAAGCGATACAGTTCCCAGTTGCTCGGCGCGTACCTGTCCATGATGTAGTGGCGGATGTTTTCGTCAAGAAAAGAGAAGTTCCCGTCGAGCCGCCTGATCCATCGAGTCCGGTCCATCGCCGAATAGAACCTCTTGCAACGCTTGTAGAGACCCGGAATATGAAGGACGACACGGCGATTTATCGGATCGAGACCGTAAAACCTGTTGGTCAGCCGCGCCAGGTACACGCTCGCAAACGAGTAGCTGGGATTCGCCGTGATCTCAGCCCACCCCTCAAGGTTCTCGAGAGGGTTCAATCCGAGCTCCGGAAAGAAACGCTGCAGGAAAGCATCCCGATTTTCTCTGAGTTCCTCATAGGGAAACACATGCATGTGGTCTCTTCCGAAAAACTTTATGTAATAAGCGATCAACTTATCATATTCGAAGTGTTCAAAGGAAAACTGAGGAAAACGGTGATTCGGCATATCGTGGAACAAATACCTTTTTATCCCAAAAGTGCCCCCCTTCTTCACATACTGGCGGTAGCACGACTCGATCATTTCAAACTGATTCCGGATAAAAATAACAATGTGGGCGTAAGGCGCCACCGAATAGAGGCGGTCCGCGATCTCCTTGGCGAGATAGCCCCCGCTGCCGCCTGTATGAATGTTCCCCGATAGTTCTTCATCGGAGATGGCCACGTGCCGCGCGAGAGACGCCGCCTCCTGCATTCGCATGCCCAGCCATTCCCGAACCCGCACCGGATCGAAAGAAAGACTCCCCACCCGAAGGAAAAATTTCTGAACTTCTCTCCTGTCAACCAGCATCAACTGCGGATGGCGCGGCAGAAAAATCTTCTGGAGGAACGTGGAGCCGGTTTTGTGGTAACCGATATGGATGAAGACCCTGGGGCCGTCTTCCCTAGGGTTTATCGCGGGTGCCATGGATATCCCAAACACCTTAACAGATCGCCTGCCTTGGACTCGATGACTTCTCGCTCTCGCGAGCCGAGCTTCTCCAACGATTCGTCGTTCATGTTCCTGATCGAGGCCTTCCGCTCGTGAACCTCCCATACGCGCTCAGTCAGGGACATCTCGCTCGATGAAAGGTCAAGGAAAGCCAGGACACCTTTCAAAGTCTCCTCGGGGGACTCGGTCAAATCCTCGTAGCGCAAGACTCTTTTCCGCTCGAGATGCTCGAAATCTTCGAGCATGATCTTGTTGGAGCGCGCCCACTGGAGCGCCGCGACGTCAAGCGGATGGCCGGCCTTGCGATGGATGCCCTCGGCGACAGCGTAGCCGTTGCGCACGATGCCAATGAAGCGGGCGTTTTCGAAATGTCTCTGGAGCCAACGCGTCCTCGCGGCGTTGGTCGGGGATTTCTCCAGCAGCACGGGGCAGGAAGGGTCATTGTAGCGGGCTCCCCATTGGCGTTTGAGCCGCTCCACGTTAACCTCTCGCCCGCTGTTTTCATCCATGCGAAAACGCTCGGCCTCGATGGCCCACAGCCGAGGAAGTCCTACGGACTTCGGGAGCAAAAGCTCATCGGTATAGAACTGGCCCTCTCCGGGCATGCTCCCTATGGAGGGGTGGCTCGCCAGGATGTCATGGAGAAGGGTGGTTCCGGAATTGTAGCACCCGACGATAAAAACCCACTTCTCCGGCCTGGGCAGGGGCCCGAGCCAGCCGTCGCGGACCATGCGGAACTTGCGCCTCAGGGATTTGAGCTGCCCCATGGCCCTCACACGCCTTTTTGCGAGACCTGCAAAATAAGCGCCTCCATCTGACGCGCGTACGCTCCCATTTCCGTGGATTGGACAAGAAGACTCCGACCCGAGGCGGCAAGGAGTTTTCTCTTTGCCTCGTCCCCTGCCACGTCGACAATGGCTTGGCCGATGGCGCGCCGATCGCAAGGGACAACCAACGCGTTCACCCCGCTCGTGAGCAGCTCCGAGATCGGGGCGGTATCCGTCACGATGGTGGGGATACCCAGGGCTAACGCCTCCAGGGCGGCGATCCCGAATCCCTCCCAGCGTGACGGCATCACAAACAGATCGCTCGCTGAAAGGAGAGAGGGGATATCGTCACGGTAACCGAGAAGCCGCACCTTTGCTGCCAGGGATAGCCTTTCGATTATCGCTTTCAATTCTCCCCACATTCCCCCGTCTCCAGCGATGAGGAGACGCGCCGCGGGCACAGAGGCGATCACCTCGGGGAACGCTTCGAGCAGGATATCGAATCCCTTCTGATAAACGAGTCGACCCACCGCGGCAATAACGAAATCATTCGGGTCGAGCCCCTCCTTGCTTCTGAATGCCTCCCGGGAATAGCCGCAGGGGAGCCTCATGCGATCCAGGGACAGCGCATTGTAGAGAAGGGTGGTCTTGCCAACGGATGCGGGCACCGCCGCGGCCAGCACCTCTTCCACCTTTCTGGAAACCGCCACGAATCGATCCGTCCCGATCCAGCCGAGCAGTCGATCCGCCTGCCTCCGCTCCCAGTAGGGCTCGCGCTTGATATTATGCACCTGGGTGATGACCTTGCAAGGAAGACCCATAGCTGCCAGGTAATTGGCGCTGAACTGGCATGTAAAAATCACATCCGGCCTGATCCTTTTCAATAGCCGCCGGAGGCGCCACGTGTTATCCAGGCGGTGGGTCGAGAGGCGAAATCCCAAGTTGACTACATCAATGCTTTTCTGCAAAAACCTTTTTGCCAGCGCACCGCTGCCGGAAAGGTTGATCACCCTGAATTCGAATCGGTCCCGATCCAGATGAGCGACCAGATCGAGAAGCAGATTTTCAATGCCGCCGTAGGGCAGTCCCCCGACCAGGAATAAAACCGAGACCTTCCCCGTTGCCGATGAGTTTCCTGACCCTACCCTGCGGAGCATCCGGCGGGTTTCCGCTTTCCAGGTCAGCGCCTGGATCTTTCTCATCAGCAGCTTGCGGCGCTCTCCGGGCAGGAGGGACGATTCTGCGTAACGCCTGAAAAAATAAATTCTATCTCTCTGGCTCAAGCGCCTCCCCAGGGTGCAGTTGATCTGAACCAGGTTCTTGATCCTCCGAGACCATCCCAGGCGCCGCCGCTGGCGAAGCCCGTCCACATCGATCAAAAAACACTCGCACGGATCTCCGTCCCATCCCCGGATGAGAATATTGCTCCCCTTGAGATCGCGGTGATAGATTCCCAGTGAATGAAGCCGGGCAAAGAGGTCGGCGACTTTCCGCAGCACGAGCCTTTTTTTCAGCCGGCGTTCCTCCGGTGGCAGTTCGGGCAAAGCATAACGCCAAAAAGCGGAGAGAGACCTGGAATCCTTGACCTCCTCGGCAACGTAATAGCTGGTTCCCCTGTTCTTCCAGGTCCGGTCTTCGAGAGCGGCCACCGGCCTCGCCGTACCGATTTCGTTGCTCTGCAATAACAGAGCCCCGCGCATGGAGCCGAAAGCAGGAGACGAAGCAAAGAGAAATCCGAGCCGGCGCCACAGCCCAGGATAGCGGAACTGCTTGATGATGACCGGCAAGGATCGACCGCCTTCCAAGGCCAGGCTGCGCTTAACAAGCCTGACCTTCGATTCATCCTTCAAGACCCGGCAGGAGGGATGATTCGAGACTTGTTCCGGAG
>JACPFH010000355.1 GCA_016183075.1 Deltaproteobacteria bacterium
GAGAACCATTGTCCTCGATCACGTCCTCTTTGATTTTGACAAGTCCGCGATCAAGCCGGATGGGGCCAAGATCTTGGATCGTTTGGTGGATTTTCTGAAAGAAAATCCCGATAGGCGGGCGGATTTTGAGGGCCATGCAGACTGGATCGGCACGGAGCAATACAACCAGCGTCTATCGGAACGAAGGGCTGCCGCGGCTAGAAACTACGTCGCGAAAAAGGGGATCGACCCCAATCGCATCGGGACGCGCGGCTTTGGCGAGACCAAGCCCATCGCGGATAACAAGACCAGGGAAGGCAGGGCCAAGAACCGCAGAGTGGAGGTGAAGATCCAGTAGGCGGAGAGCGGCTCAATCAACGTGAAGATCTTTTTGCGTTGCATGTTTCTCCTGCTCCTGCTGCCGGCGACGGTTCAGGGACAGGATTTCAAAAAGACCGAAGCCGCTATCAAAGAATACAAGCAGTGGCTGGATTTACTTGGGGCCGGGGGCGTGCGTTTGTGGGTCAAGCTCGACAGCACCGCCCGGCCCCACCGTCTTTATGTCGGAGAAGCTTTTGATCAAATCGATTACACGTGGAAGGAGCAGTTTGTCGAGACCTTTTCCAGCTATCTCGCCGGCCATCCCGAAAAGTTCATGCTGATCGATCTATTCGATGGGAAAACCGGCGCCCCTATCGGTGAATTCGGCTGGGGGGGGTTTAAGCTCTATCCGAATCATTCCGCGGCGAGAAACGAGTCTCGGGCAGATAAATAGCTTCCCTTAACTCCTTTCGCCTTCGCAACTCTTCAACAGTTCAACGAATCTATCGCTTACCTGGTCCGATACCCAGGACCCAACGGATTCGAGCGAGGTTGCCCGTAGAGCAGGCCGGCGGTGCGCCGGATCTCTCCCATCCACGAAAGGAGCTCGGTGAGCTTGGCGCCGTGAATTTGCGCCATGTCCGACCAGCTTAGCCCCTTCTCGTAGTCCGCCAAAACCCCCCGCACGGGCGATCTTCCCAGGCTCGACAGCGCCCTGAGAGCGGCATACTGGCCGTATCCGAGCTTAAGCTGCTGGCGCTCCTGGTACACCACCGAGGGGTTCGTCCGCAAGCCGTACCCGATCGCTTCGACAACAGCCCGCTCGCCCCGGGAATCCTGAGCCTGCCGGTTGACCGCCTGGATGCGCTTGAGCAGCTCCCGCTCTGCCTTGGCCGACGGAGAATCAAAGACCTCCAGGGAAGGGAGGATCTCTACGGTCCGCTGCGCCGGCTCGTAGTATTTCAGCGCTTCGGGGATCCAAGCCCGCAGTTGTTGCGTGCGCGTCTCATATCCGGGATGCGTGGAAAGAAACTCCGGTGGCGCGCTGCGATCCCGGGCGGATTCCTTTTTTTCCGTTTTTTCCATCCGCTCCCAAACCTCCAGCGCAACCCTCGGGTCATAGCCCGCCTTGGCCATGAGAATGAGCCCGATCCGGTCCGCCTCGGACTCTTGTGAGCGGCTGAAGGGAAGAATCACCCCCAACCCGGCGCCCAGGCCGTAGGCCTGAAGGACCTGATTGGCGAGCTGCGGGTTGCTCCCGAGAGCGGCTGAAAGCCCCAAGCCCCCGAGTTGGACGAGCATGGATTGGCTCAGTCGCTCGCCCGCGTGCCGCGCCAGCGCGTGGGCGACTTCATGGCCGAGGACCACGGCCAAGCCCGCCTCATCGCGCGCCACGGGAAAAATTCCCGTATAGACGGCAACCTTGCCTCCGGGCACGGCGAAGGCATTCACCATCTCCGGGTCATTGATGACTTGGAAATCCCAGCGGTAATCAGGCTTGTTGGCGGCGCGGGCAATCCGCTCCCCGACCTTGCGCACGATCCTCACGGCCTCCCGCTCATGGGAGACGAGGCTGTCGCGCAGAATGTAGCGGTACGATTCTTCCCCGAGGGACACCTCCTGGCCCTCTGAGACGAGCATGAGTTGGCTTCTGCCCGTAACCGGCGCCACCTGGCAGCCAGCGAGCAAGCTCAACAGAGAAACCAGAAAACCAAAGCGAGCCTTGTTCATTGCTACCAAGAGTAACGGTTTCCCGGAATCTCCGCAAGAAATGGTTATGTGTGCGCTTGACAGGGGCAAAGGTTTCTCCTACATGTTCGCCTATGGATAAGCTCCAAACCATCGGCTACTACCCTCTTCCCGCCTTCGTCATTGCGCAGCAAAAAAATCTATTCAGAGACCACGATCTCGAGGTCGGGTTCGAAATCGCCACTTTCGCTCCCGAACATAACCGCGGGATGGCGGAGGGACGCTGGGATCTGAGCCTGACAAGCCCGGATACGATGATCGCCAGAGCCACTCGCGACGGACACGACTTCGTGCTCATCTTCATGGCCGAAAAGGATCTCCAGGTAAAGCTCTTCGGAGCTAAAAACATCAAATCGCCCGGGGACCTCAAGGGGAAATCGATCGCGGGCGACCCCGGCGACTCCAATTACGATTTGCACCGGCGCAAGATCCTGCGGGACTGCGGCGTTAACGAGACGGAATACGAGGTCAAGATCATCGGAACCTCCCCGTTTCGACTGGAAGCGCTCAGGAAGGGTGAAGTGGCCGCGTGCATGGTCGCTCCCCCCTACGACACGCAGGCGATGGCGGAAGGCTTCCATCTTCTCGCCCGCGCCGCCGACCACATTCCCGATTACCCGACCGCGGCCTGCTGGACTCGCCGCGCCTGGGCGCAGCAAAACCGGGAAAAGCTCCTCCGTTTCGTGCGCGCCTTCGTGACCGCGACCGACTGGGCGACCGATCCGAGCAATCGGGAAGAAGCCTTGCGGCTGATGCAGGACTACGGAAAACTCAACCGCGAGCAGGCCGAAGCAAAGTTGGCGCGCGTGATACCCAAGGCGGAGATCCGACCGGCCGATATCGACCGGGTGGTGCAACTCAGAATCGAGATGGGACTGTACGATCCGCCCTATGATCCCGTCGAGCGATTCTACGACGCCGGCTTCTGGGTGGAGGCGACGGGCATGCCGCCGCCGGTCCCCTTCGGGCCGCCGCGCGCTATTTGATTCCGCTGAAAAACCCTCCGTTCATCCTTCGAGAGTCTCAGGGCCTGTCCTGAGTGACGTTCGTCCTTCGACGAAGCTCAGGACGAACGGAATTGAAGGGACAAACGGAGGAGCGATCGAAATCATTCGAGATTTTTCCGTTCATGCTGAGCCTGTCGAAGCATTCTTATGGTTTTTCAGCAGAATCGCTATTTGAGACCCAAATCCCGATGAACTTGTTCTAACAGCGAAAGATTCACAACCTCGGAGAGAGGCACCGCCCGCTGCAGCTTTAGCCGCGCTCGAGTCGACTCGATGACATTTTGAATCGACTGGGCGCTCGCTGTCCCATCCGGGCTAAACGATCTGACCATGGTTTCGTAGCTCGAGGACGCCAATTCCCGATCGATTTTCCATCGGTGACCGATGTAGCCGATCATCGGATCGCGGTTTCCGTTGATATAGAAGAGCGACTTTACGATGGCCCGAATCATTCGTTTCACCTCGGCGGGATTCTCCTTGATCTTCTTGTCCGTGGTCGCCAGGCCCCCCTGAGGATAATCCATGAGATCACCGGCAAAAACCAGCCGGCGAAATCCCTTCCTGCTCATGATCGCGTCAAAGGGCGGCACGAGCATGGCCGCGTGGATGGAACCGGAGTCCAGCGCCAGCATGGCGTCGTTTTGGTTCAGCGCGACGACGCGCACCTCCTTGTCGGGGTTGAGTCCGTCTCGGGACACGATTTCGCGCGCCAAATAGTCCAAGCTGCCTCCCAGCGACGTGACGGCGATCGTGCGTCCCTTTAGCTCGCGGACGGACTTGATCTCCGCAGCCCCGACCAAAGAAACCGACAGCTTCGAGCTCATGTATGCGACCACTTTCAGCGGCATTCCCTGAATGGCGGCTCTTTTAGCCGTCTCAGCGGACGCGCTGTAATCGACATCCCCGGAAGCCATGGCCGGAGGTTGGAGCCGCCCGGCGACGTAAACGATGAGCGGGTCCACGCCCTGCTCTTGGAAGAAGCCCCGGTCCGCAGCCACAAAAATCGGCATCATGCTCATGGCCTGACTGGGGATGGCTAATATCGGCCGGCCCGCGGCGCCCTTGGCTTGAGCCATGAGGCCCGCGGGCAAAAGCGCCGGCAGCACGATCGACAGAAAATAGATAAACGCCGCTACCCCACGATTCGTCAATGGGACCATCAGCCTACCCTCCCAACTCACTTAAAGGCCCATCTTGCCGGGATTCATGATGTTATTCGGATCGAGCACCTTTTTGATCCGGCGCATGACCTCAAGCCCGTAGCCGTGCTCTTCAGCCATGAGCGGGGCGAGCTTCATTCCCACGCCGTGGCAATACTCCATCGATCCGCCCATCTGTTGCACCAAGCGAAGAAGCTCTTCCACCGTATCCTCCAGCACTATCTGCGCCTGCTCGTCGCCGCGATCATCAGCCGCAAGACGCATGGAGAAAAGCTCAGGCCGGGTCCAAAGCCCGCTCTCCTGCAAAGCAATTCCATGCGCGGCCAAAATGGCCGTCGCGAGCTTGCGAAAATCCAGGACGCGGGAAGCGGGCAAGGCGACATGGATCCACTCCCAGCGAATCCCATCCCGCCGGCCCGTCCGTCGCTCGAGGCGGTTTTGCTTAAACCGCCGCGCAATGACGTGGCGATCGCGCCAGAACCTTTCCGCCTCCTCCGGCGGCAGTCTCTTTCCGCCGCTGACACTATA
>JACPFH010000356.1 GCA_016183075.1 Deltaproteobacteria bacterium
AAGTATTTCTCACGTCAGGGCATAAAAATTATCGTCACCTTCGCCGCGCCGGAGACCAAAAGGATCCCCTGCGGTTATTCACCGGAGTTTCGGAAGATAGAAGAAGACGTCATGTCTGTCGCCGAGGATACCCCAGCTACTCGCGTCCTGCTCGTCGAATACTCCACTCAGAAGACGGTCGCAATTCCCGCCTTGTTGGCTAGAGTCGCCGATGCCCGATTTGTCGTGGAGGAGGCCGATTCGCTCACTGCCGCATTGCTCCGCCTCACAAGCGGGGGCATCGACATAGTCTTGCTGGATTCGAGGCTGCCCGACAGCTATGGGCTGCAGGGGCTTGGAACCGTGCGATCTCGCTTCCCCGATATACCCGTAATCATGCTCGCCGGCTCTGCCGACAAACAATGGGCCCCCCACGCGCTTCGGATGGGAGCGAAGGATTGGGTCGTTAAGGACAGCATCGACGGCCGCTTGCTGGCGCGCATAATCCTTAGACATATCAAAAAAGCGTAGCCAGCCGCTGCCGCTTCGAACCATCCTTCCGTGGAAGTCGTGATTTTTCTCTGCGAGGAAATCGTAGCGCTATTAGAGAAAATGAATAGAGAACATTCCTTTTAAGCACGGCTGCGGGTAATTTTTTCCTAGTGCCACACTTTTTTCCCTACAACCGGACCTTTTTGTTTTTCTAACGGATTGTTTTTGCGAAATTATTGGCAGATGGCATGCCGGTTGCGTCTCAACCTAAAACTGACCAAGCCTTCGGACTGGTTCAACCCTATGGAATTGAGACATCTTCGCTATTTCGTGGCTGTCGCTGAGGAGCTTCATTTCGGCCGGGCAGCAGCTCGCTTGCATATATCCCAGCCGCCTCTGAGTCAGCAGATTGGCAACCTCGAAGAGGAACTCGGACTGAAACTCTTCTCGCGCCGCCACCGCCGTGTCGAGCTTACGAACGCCGGCCGCGTCTTTCTGATTGAAGCAAAGCAAACTCTGCTTCAGATCGAAAAAGCCGCTGCGGCCGCAAAGCGAGCAGACCGCGGGGAGATCGGCCCGCTTGTCGTGGCGTGCAGCCCGATTGCTGTCCACACTGTGCTCCCTGTGGTCTTAAAGGACTTTAGAGCGCAGCTCCCCGAAGTCGAGATCGGCATCAGAGAATTAATGGCTCAGGAAATCTTCGAATCTCTGCGGGAAAGAAGCGCCGATGTCGGTCTTCTTATGCCTCTTTTCGAGTCACAAGGGCTGCAACGGCAGATCGTCCTGACGGTTCCGATGATAGCGGCACTGCCCAAGGCTCACCCGCTCGCCAAGCGGCGACACATTCGGCTGAAGCAGCTCGCCCATGAGCGCTTCGTGCTTTTCTCTCGCCGCTGGGCATGTGGGTTCTATGAACATGCTATCGGACTGTGCCGGCGCGGCGGGTTTACGCCAAAAGTGGTACACGAGGCGGCGCAACACCCGACATTGTTGGCGCTGGTTGCGGCCGGTTATGGCGTTTCGCTGATTCCGGCGCTGGACAAGCGCGCCGTCCCAGAAGGCGTCGCTTTCGTCAGAATTCAAGAGCGGTGGGCTACGATGCAACTCTGCATGGCATGGAGGGCCGGTGACTCCTCGGCCGTGCTTGCCTCCTTTCTCAACGCCGTCAGAGCCTGCTGCCTGAAAACCGCGGCAAAAAAGCATTGGCCGCGAGTTCGCATCAAGCGGTGACGACAACGGGGAGGTTGCCCGTGCCGTAAGGTACTTACCTGAGGTGGCTCCCGGTATCTTTCTCCCCTGTTCCAGGGGTTTTTCCTGATTGTCCTTCCTTTGATCCCGAAATACGATCCGGCTCTGGATATCGTCCGGTGGATCCCGGAAAAAAAAACAAAAAGCCGATCCGCGGCCTGCTCTGGAATGACCAGGCCTGCCGCGTCCCATCGAATGGAGGTCATTATGGAAGACATGCTAGCCGACTTGTTCCAGCCGGATATTCTTCTTCCGGAAGGGTATTGGGAAACTGTTCGCAGTAAAACTTCACTCCCTCCGGAGAAGATGCTCATGCTTGCGGTGTTGGAAGACGCAATTCACTGCATCCGGAAGCATGGGCACGAACCCCAGTCGCGCACGTTTCGTGAAGCGGTGGACTGGATTCTAGAAGAGCAGAGTGATTGGCCTTTTTGCTTTGTAAACATCTGCGGCATTTTAGGGTTTGACTCCGATTACCTACGGGAAGGCTTGCTGGCCTGGCAAGGCAAGAAGGTAGTTAAAAACCGAGCGGGCGCAACGCGCCTCGTTCCCACAAAAGCCCTAAGACAGCGGGGAGTGGTTTTAGAGCTAGCAGCGCGCGCAACGGGAACCTAGCTCAGATTCCCTCGAAAGCTTCTCGGGGGCCGAGCCGCCTCAGGCGGACGCGGCCGTGCTTGTCTGCGACCGAGGGGAGCGCGAGCGAGGCTGCGGACGCCCGATTACAAACAGCACGACTCATGGCAGGAACCCATCGGCCGCAGCCGAGAGCGCGCTTCCCGAGGGAGCTTAGTCCATCGTGCGCGGCCCTCTTCCTCGTCCTCCGACAGGCTCTCGGAGGAATGTGGGCTAGACATTCTGCCGGCTTGCGGGCTGCAATGGACTGGGGTATGTACGACAAAGACGCGATGTCTCGGCGGCAGTTTTCTCTTCGTTCCCACCTGATTTTGCTCGTCGGTGCCACGACGATCCCTCTTTTAGTGTTTGCGGTCGCAATGATCGTTCTCTTCGCGCGCAACGAAAGGGCGGCGCTAGAAGATAGTGTCAAGGATACCGCGCGCGCTCTCATGCTCGCGACGGATGCCGAGCTTGACAACTCTGTCAAAACGCTTGAGGCGCTGGCAACATCCGATTATTTAGACGCTCCCGACCTGGAGAGGTTCTATAGGCGTGTGCAGCGCGTCTTGCCGACCCAGAGAGGTTGGAAGACAATCATTCTCCACGATCTCTCGGGCAACCAACTCTTTAACCTGCTCAGACCTTTCGCCCAACCATGGCAGGGTCGCCTGGCTGAAGCGGATAGCTTCCATAAAGTCCTGCAAACGAAGAAGCCTGCCATTATTAACTACACGATGGGCCCTTTAGCCGGGCCGTCTGTGGGCGTGCGCGTCCCCGTTTTGCGAGAAGGAAGAGTCCGATACGTTCTCTCGGCAGTCATCGAACCGCGGCTTTTTGCCGATTTTTTATTGAAACAGAAGCTCCCCTCCGACTGGGTCGCGGCCGTTTACGACCAGCAAAAGACCATTCTCCACCGAACGCATGATTCGGATAATTGGGTTGGCAAGCGTGCCGATCCGCTGATATCGCAGGCCGATCCCCATGCGACGGAGAGCTGGCTCAAGGGCAGCAGCCGGGTCGACCCATCCTCCTATGCCGCCGTCAGCCAATCGCCGCTTACGGGCTGGTCGGTTGCGGTCTTCGTCCGCGCCGCTGTCGTGAATGCTCCACTGCGCCGCTCGGTTCTGTATACAGTCGCTGTTGGCGCCGCCCTGTTGGCGGTAGGAGTGACGCTTGCCTGGGTTGTGAGCCAATCAACAGCCGGTTCCATTAAGGCTCTCGTCAAAGGGGCGGAGGATTTGGGGCTGGGCAAAACAACGACGACAGTGACAACGACGACGATTGACTCCCCTATTCACGTTGCTGAGGTTCAGGAGCTGAGTCAAGCATTCACACGCGCCGCTGGCCTGATACAGGAGCGCTCGCAGGCGTTGCGCGAGAGTGAAGGGCGGTTGCAGTTGGCGCTGGCAGCCGGGCGAATGGGCGCTTGGGAATGGAACATCTCCAACAACCAGGTCACATGGTCCCCCGGTCTCGAGGAAATTCACGGCCTGAAACCGGGAACCTTTGGCGGACAGTTCGAAGACTTCAAACGTGATATTCACCCCGAAGACGTCGCGCCCGTGCTGGCTGAAATCGAGAGAACGCTCGAGGCCTGCAGTGATTACCATGTCGTCTACCGCATTCAGCGTCCGGACGGTGCCGTGCGCTGGCTAGAGACATTTGGGAGGATGGTCCTCGGTGGCGACGGGAAACCGGAAAAGTTGGTGGGTGTTTGCATGGACATCACCGAGCGCAAGCAAGCGGAGGAGGAGTTGGGCCGCCTGAACGCCGAGTTGGAAGCCAGGGTTGACGAGCGCACCGCGGAACTTCTCCGAAATGTCGAGCAGCGGGAGAAGCTCGAAGAGCAGCTCCGGGAAGCACAAAAGGTGGAGGCCATCGGGATGTTTGCCGGAGGCATCGCCTATGACTTCAACAGTATCCTCTCCACTATCGTTGGATACGCGCGCCAGCTAAGGTTCGGCTTGGAATCGGATCAGGTTCAACGAAGTCCCGAGGCTAGAACGATCATCAGGCGAAACAGCGACGCGATATTACAAGCCGGGGAGAACGGCACGAATCTCGTGCGACAACTGCTCACCTTCGCTCGTAAGACGAGCCTTTCTTATCAGTCGGTGGATCCTAACGCGCTGGTTCATGAGTTGGAAAAGGACCTGAAGGAGGAGCTTCCGAAGACCATTGCCTTGCGCCTCAGCCTCGAACCGGATCCTCCTTGGGTTTGGGGAGATCACAACCAACTGCAACAGGTGTTAAGCAATATTTGCCTCAATGCCCGAGACGCGATGCCGGATGGCGGAACGCTCTCGATCCGGACGAGCAAGGTGCCGGGCAGCGAGGTTAGAGCGCGATTTCGCGGCGCGGCGGCGGAGGCCTATCTGCGGATCGATGTAACCGACACCGGCATGGGAATGAGCCAGGAGACGCGCAGAAGGATATTCGAGCCTTTTTTCACCATGAAGGATCTGAACGGCGCAACCGGACTGGGGCTCACCGTCGCGTATGGAATTGTTCAGGGCCATAGCGGTTTCATCGATGTCAAGACCGAGATAGGAAGGGGCAGCACTTTCAGCGTTTATTTACCAATCCGACAAGCCGCTGAAGGCCGCGTCTGACCCGACAGGTCGCCTCGTGTTCATAGCCCATCTATGAGTGACCCGTTCGACTTGCTGTTGGCAGGAGGCACTATTCTCGACCCGGCTTGCGGGCGGCGCCAGGAGATGGACGCAGGCGTTTCCGGCGGTCGCATCACAGCCATTCAGCCATCACTGCCCCGGAACAGCGCGCAACGCGTGGTGAACGCTCGCGGCTGTTACGTTACGCCCGGTCTCATCGACTTCCACATCCACAGCTATTGGGGCGTGAACCCGTACGGCTTCGACGCCGACCTCGTCTGCGTCGGCAGCGGCGTGACGACGGCGATCGACGCGGGCTCCTCCGGCCCGGTCAACTTCCCCGGCTTCGAGCGCTTCATCGCGAGGCAGTCGCGCACGCGAATGCTGGCGCTCGTTTGCGTCGCCCAGCACGGCGTATTGAGCTCGCCGGGAGAATTGGAGGACCTCAGGTTCGCTAATCCCGACGGCGCCGCGCGAACGGTGAGGGACCATTCCGATGTCGCCGTAGGCATCAAGGTGCGGCTCCAACGCTCGTCTGTGGGGAACAACGGCCGGCAGGCTTTGCGCCTGGCCATCCAAGCCGGCGAAGCTTCGAGATCGCCGGTGATGGTGCACATTGGCGACACGGCGGTCTCGATGGAGGAGATCGTCGATACCCTTCGGCCGGGCGACGTTGTGACCCACTGCTTTACGCCGCTCAAGCCCGGCATCGTGGATGAAGCCGGCCGGCTGCGCCCGGCCGTGCGCCGGGCACACGAGCGCGGCGTTCTGTTCGATGTCGGCCACGCGACCCGTCACCTCGCCTTCGATCTGGTGCGAAGAGCGATGGGTGATGGCCTCCTGCCGGATATCATCAGCTCCGACCTCCACGGCCGGATGAGCACGTCTAATCCGGTCGTGGACCTACCGACGACAATGACGAAATTTCTAACTCTGGGGATGAGCCTGGAGCAGGTGGCGGCCGCGTGCACGATCAACCCAGCCCGGGCCATTGGCTGGCAGGACAGGCTGGGCAGTCTCGAGATCGGACGCGAGGCCGACCTGACAGTGTTCGAGCTGGTGGACGGGCCGGTGAGTCTCAGAGATTCTCTAGGTGCGGAGCTGACCGCCAAAGAACGCATCGCCGTGCGCTGGACCATCCGGCGCGGCGAGGTCTTCCAAGGCTCGCGCTAAGCCGGTCCGTTTAGAGGTGTCTGCTCGGCGGGAAGGGCGCGGACGTCTTTGCCCGCGACAGAGGGGAGCGCGAGCGAGGCTGCGGACGTCCGATTAGAGACGGTACGATTCATGGCACGAACCCATCGGCCGCAGTCGAGAGCGCGCTTCCCGAGGGAGCTTGTGCAAACACGTTCGGAAAGACCGTGCAGCAAAGGGAGTCCCGAAGCCCTTAAATTAGGCTGGACCGCAATCGAGAATTTTCTTGACAAGCAAGCACGCCGGGACGGAGAATCGACTCAAGACTGATAACCTATCGCTCACTTCATTTCGTAAGGAGTCTCACTATGTGGAGCTGTCGCCGTTGCCACCATTGGCTTAGCGCCGTGCTTTTTCTCTTTTCCCTGGTTCACAGCCCGGTCGCACAAGCCGCTTCTCCTCTGCAAAAAATCGTCATCGTCTTTGGCGGGTTCAACGAGCGAAGCAGCTTCCTCTTCACTGCCAAGGACATGCGCTTCTTTGAGGAGCAGGGTCTGGACGCGCAAATCGTTCAGGTGCGAAGCGGTCCCATTGCCGTATCCGCTTTGGCCGCGAATGAAGCCCAGTTTTATACCGTCTCTGCGACGGGCGCGAGCCTGGGCGCGATCGCCGGGGGCCTCGATCTGGTCTTCATAGCCGGCATTGTCAACAAATTGGACGGCGACTTCGTCGTCTCGCCCAAGATCAAGAGCCCGCCGGATCTCAAGGGAAAGCTCCTTGGCGTGCAGAGTATCGGCGGCGGAATCTGGACGTTTACGATGCTGGCCCTCGACCATTGGGGCCTTGTCCCTGAGCGGGACACAATACCGTTTAGGATCCTGGGAGATCAGTCGGTCATCGCGCAGGGCCTGTTAACCGGCGCCGTCGACGCGGCGTATTTGGGCTACACGTTCAGCAAGGTAGCGCAGCGCCAGGGCTTTCGCGTCTTGGCGGATCTCGCCAAAGCGGATATCCCGTACCAAGGGATCGGCGTCGCGGCCCGGAGAAGCTTTCTGGATCGCTCGCCTGAGGTTGGCGAAAGGACGCTCAAAGCCCTGGCCAAGTCGGTCGCCTATGTTCAAGACCCGGCGAACAAACAGACCGTTGTCAGCATTCTGGCGAAATGGCTGCGGCTCTCCCGGATCGAGGATGCCGAGGCGGGCTATGAATCGATCCGGCCTCTTTACAGTCGCCGCATCTTTCCGACGACGGAGGGTTTGCGCAACACGCTCCGCATCCTCAGCCGGGTCGATCCCAAGTTCGGCCGCTTAAAGGCCGAAGATCTGACCGACGAGCGGATCGTGCGCAAGCTCGAACGGGAGGGCTTTCTCAAATAGGCCGGACTTCCCTGGCGGGCTGCAGAAAAATTCTCTTTCAGCATAATTCTCCACGTGTCA
>JACPFH010000357.1 GCA_016183075.1 Deltaproteobacteria bacterium
GCACCGATTCGGGGGAGGCCGCCACCGACGACGACGGCACGGAGCTGGACGTGCCGGTTTGGGTTCGCTGCGACATCACGGTCAAAGGCGATGAGCTGACCATCGATTACTCGCGCAGCGACGGCCAGAGAAAAGGATTTGTCAACAATGTGTTCATGACGACTTACAGCCGGGCCTGCGCCTCGCTCTTTCTCTTCATGGATACAAGCCTTTGCGACTATCACAACGAGGGGAGCATGCGTCCCGTCAAGGTCGTGATGCCTGAAGGCAGCGTGATCAACGCCAAATACCCCGCCACCGTGGGAGCCTCCCCGGTTTGCGTCGGCGTTCAGATCATGGAGGCGACCGCCACGGCCTTCTCCAAGGCCTTGCCCCACCGGGCCATAGCGGGCTGGGGGCGGCACCGCGGGCATTACATCTTCGGCATGGATCCGCGCATCGGAGAGCGCTACGTGCAGACCACCTTCGACTCCGACGGCAGCGCGGGAGCGGTCTACGGCTACGACGGTTATCCCGGCGCGGCGACGTTTAACGCCTTGGGGAGCGTGACTCGCGGGAATGCGGAGGAGGTTGAGATCCGCTATCCGTGGCGCATCGTCAAGTACGAGTTCGCGAAGGATCTGATGGGCCAGGGCAAATGGCGCGGCGCGCCCGGAACCGAGTGGGAGATCCTGAACGAGGGGGGAGATGCGGCGATTGCCACCGGCAGCTCGGACGGCGACGTCACCGAGGCGCCGGGCCAGTTGGGGGGAGAACCCACTCCGGTGAGCGTGGCCGACATCGTTCGAGGACAGGAGAAGATGCGGCTCAAGAGCCACCGCATGGCTCAGCTTAAGCCGGGGGACCGCATCGTGAAGCGCAGCGCCGGCGGGGCCGGAGTCGGCAGTTCCAAGGAGCGCGAACCGGAGAAAGTGCGGGATGACGTGCTCGACGAATTTATCAGTCTTGAGGTAGCGCGCGATAAGTACGGAGTCGTCATCGACCCCCGGACCATGACCGTCGACCGGGAGGAGACGCGAAAATTAAGAAGCGAAAAAGCGGCCCAAGCGGGCGATTAGGCGACACCAGGGTGTTGAAAAACCCCGTTCGCAGACCGAACACGAAAAGAGGAGGGAAGGCAATGAAGAAAAAAGGGTTCCTGTACGCTGCTATAGCATTGACCGGGTTGACGTTGGGCGCGGGTCAGGCGCTAACGGCGCAACGGACCGCAACCCTCGCGACCCATGCGGTCGGGAGCTTGTATAACGCCCTGGGCACCGGCCTGGCATCGGTCGTGAGCCGGCAGAGCCCGATTCTCATTCGCGTGCAGCCCTTCGCGGGGCCTCCGGCCTGGCTTCCCTCGATGGACCGGGGGGAGACGGATATGGGACTGCTCACCAGCGCTGACGCCGTTCTCTCTTCCAAAGGGATGGTCCTTTACAAGAAACCCTACAAGAATACCCGCATTCTCATCGTCGGCGGCGCCGTTTATTTCGGCTTTTATGTGCCCAAGGATGCGCCGATTGAGACCGTGGCGGATCTCAAGGGAAAAAGGCTTCCGACCGAATGGCCAGGCATTCCCATTATCAAGTTGAGCACCGGCGCTTCGCTCGCCACGGCGGGCCTAACGTTGGATGATATCGTGAGAGTCCCGGTTTCTGACTTGGCCGCAGCGAGCCAAGCGTTTCTGGAAGGAAGAACAGACGCCGGCTGGGTGGGGATGGGAGGCGCGGTTGTGGAGGAGGCGAATGCGCGCAAAGGCGGCGTAAAATACGTCTCGGTGATTGACACACCGGAAGCCGCCAAAAGGATGGCGGACATCTATCCCGGCAGCTATCCGGGTGTCGTCAAGGCCGGAACCGCGACGGGGGTCATCAAAGATACCACGCTTTTGGCCAATGATATCTACCTGGTCGGCGGTAAGGAACTGAGCGATGAGACAGCCTACCAGGTCGTCAAGACGTTGTGGGACCGCAATAGTGAGCTAGGAGGAGCTTTTCACTTACTGAAGACCTGGGTGCGCGATCGGATGGTCAGCAAAAGAGCCGTCATCCCCTACCATCCGGGCGCGGTCAGGTTTTTTAAGGAAAAGGGGGCGTGGAGCAAAGAGATGGATGATCTCCAGGCGAAGCTTCTCGCCCAGTAGGATCCGGCCGCGCGCGGCCGACAGCGATTGTGAAGGAAGAAAAACGGTGAACCAAACCGGCGCGGATGCCATCACTCTCTCCACGGTCTGGCACAGCATGCAAAGCATCTGCCGGGAGATGCGCTACATCCTGGATCGCACCGCGCAGAACTTTCTCATGGCCCAGCTCCATGACGTGGCGGCGGGAATTTGGGATGCGCGCGCCCGCACGCTCGCTGTGCCGGAGGGACCGACTTCGCAGTTCCTGGGGCAGAAGTTCTCGGTGCGCTACATTCTGGATAAATTCGGCGACGATCTCTATCCCGGGGATGTGATTCTCAACAACGATCCCTATCGCGGCTACTGTAACCATCTGCCGGACTGGGGCTTTTTCCGGCCGATCTTCTATAAGGATGAGCTGCTGTTTTTCACCATGGCCCGGGGACACCAGATGGACACGGGCGGGTCATTCCCGGGAGGCTACTTTCCCAACGGCTACGACATTCACGCCGAGGGAATCTGCATCCCCCCGATCAAGGTGTTTGAGAAGGGCGTCGAGAGAAAAGAGGTCTTCGAGCTCGTCTGGAACAACGTGCGCTTTCCCGAAGGCGTGCGGGTCGATAACTACGCGCTGATCGCCGCGACCAAGGTGTGCGAGAACAGGCTTGTGGCTCTGCTGGAGAAATACGGCCGGGACACGGTCATGGCCTGCGTGGAAGAGATGCTGGCGCGGATGGAGCGGGCCATCAGAGCCGAGATTGCTCGGGTGCCCGACGGGACCTACTGCGGCGAAGCCGCCTCCGACGATGACGGCACGGAACTCGACGCGCCGGTCTGGGTGCGCTGTGACATCACGGTCAAAGGCGATGAAATGACCATCGACTACTCGAAAAGCGATAAACAGAGAAAGGGATTCGTGAACAGCGTCTATTCCTCCACCTACAGCCGGGCCATCGCTTCAAGTTTTCTTTTTTTCGACCCCTCCCTTGCCGAATTCCACAACGAAGGCAGCATGAAACCCATCACGGTCATCGCGCCGGAAGGGAGCGTGGTCAACCCGAAGTACCCGGCCACGGTGGGTGGGTCGCCGCAGAGCGTCGGGACCGAGGTTATGGAGGCGACGGTCATGGCTCTTTCCCGGGCGATGCCACACCGGGCGATCGCTTCCGGGGGGCGACACCAGGGACATTACGTCTTTGGGACCGATCCCCGCACCGGAGAACGGTACGTGGAGACGACTTTCGATGCGGACGGCGGCGCCGGGGCGGTTTGGGGGTACGACGGCTTTGAAGGAGCGGCTTCGCTTCCAACTCTGGGGTCGGTGCAGCGCAGCGAAATGGAAGAAGTCGAGATTCGCTTTCCCTGGCGCATTCTCTGCTACAAGCTTGTTCCCGATCTCGCTGGCGCTGGTAAATGGCGAGGCGCCTGCGGCCTGCGCTGGGAGGCGTTGAATTTGGGGAGCGATGGCGGCATGGCGACGGGCAGCTCGGATGGTCACCAGACGCAGCCTCCCGGCGCCGCCGGGGGAGAGCCGGGGCCGTTGTGCAAAGCGCACATTGCGAGAGACAAAGAGGAGATCGTCGCCAAACCCCACCGGATGTACCAGATTCGCACGGGCGATGTGGTGGTGAAGATCAGCGGTGGTGGCGCCGGTGTCGGCGATCCCAGGGAGCGAGAGCCGGAGCGGGTGCGTGAAGATGTGCTGAACGAGTTCATCACCTTGGAGCCGGCGCGCGAGGTGTACGCCGTTGCCATCGATCCCAACAGCCTGGAAATTGACTGGCGTGAAACCCGCCGTTTGCGGGGCAAATAAAGCCATGAAGGGGCTTACACGTATGAAAAAATTGTCAGCTATTGCGCCGTCCATCGTTGTTTTGATTATGGTCCTATGGGCTCACCCGGCTTGGACCCAGGCTCCGAAAAGCGCCACCCTGGCCACCCATGCAGTGGGAAGTTTGTACCACTCCCTGGGTACGGGGGTTGCTACGGTTTTAAGCCGGCGCAGCCCGATGATTGTTCGGGTCCAGCCCTTTGCAGGGCCTCCGGCGTGGCTCCCCTCGATGGACAAAGGGGAAACGGATATGGGCCTGCTCACGAGCGCCGATGCGGCCCTGTCTTCCAAGGGGGTCGTCCTTTACAAAAAGGCCTACAAGAATACGCGCATCGTATCCGTTGGGGGGCTTGTGCAGTTCGGCTTTTATGTCCGCAAGGACGCGCCCATGGAAACCGTCGCGGATCTCAAGGGGAAGAGAATTCCGACCGACTTTCCGGGGATCCCCATCGTGCGGCTGAGCACCGCCGCGGTTTTCGCCACTGCGGGCCTCACTTTTGACGACATGGTCAAGGTCCCTGTCTCCGATCTGGCAGCCGCGGCTCAGGCGTTCCTGGAGGGCAGGACAGACGCGGGCTGGACATCACCGGGAACCCCGGCCGCGGAGGAGGCCAATGCTCGCGTCGGAGGGATCAGATTTCTATCGGTGGTCGCCGAGGGAGCAAGGCGGCTGGGCGAGATCTACCCCGGCAGCTACGCGAGCCTGGCTAAGGCCGGGGCCGCGACCGGACTTCCGAAGGATGCGCTGCTTACCACCAACGACGTCTATTTGATCGGGACCAAGCAACTCCAGGACGAAGCGGTTTACGAGGTCGTTAAGGTGCTGTGGGAGAACAACCGGGAATTGGGCGAGGCCTTCCCCGCCCTCAGGTCATGGACCCGTGAGCGGATGGTGAGCGCCAGAGCCGCCATTCCCTACCATCCCGGCGCCATCAAGTTCTTCAAGGAAAAAGGGATGTGGAGCAAAGAGATGGAAACTTTGCAGGCGATGCTCTCAAAGCAGTAGAGCTAAGGAGGCAGGCACGTGAGAAAGGAATGGATCGAAGCCATCGGGATCACGTTGATCGGGATGACATTGACGGTGACTTTGGCTTCGGGTGCGCTTCCGCGAAGCGCCACTCTGGCCACCCATGCGGTGGGAAGCTTGTACAACGCGATCGGGACGGGCATTGCGACAGTGGTGAGCCGCCACATGCCGATGAATGTTCGGGTGCAACCTTTTGCCGGCCCCCCGGCCTGGCTGCCTTCGATGGATTCCGGGGACACCGACATGGGAGTTCTCACGAGTGCGGACGCGGCGGCCTCGTATAAAGGGATCCTGCTCTACAAGCGGCCCTTCAAAGGCACCCGGATCCTCGTTGTAGGGGGGACTTTGAAACTCGGTTTTTACGTGCCGAAGGCCTCGAGCATGAAAAGTGTGGCTGATCTGAAAGGGAAGAAGGTTCCCTCCGGCTTCCCGGGGGTCCCTGTCGTGAATATGGGGACTACGGCCGTACTCGCCTCGGCCGGGCTGACCTATGAAGACGTCGTGAAGGTTCCCGTCGCGGATCTCGCTGCCGCCACTCAGGCTTTTCTGGAAGGACGCACGGAAGCCGGCTGGCATTCCCTGGGATCCCCGGCCGTCGAGGAAGCAAATGCGCGCGTCCGCGGCGGCGTGCGCTTTCTACCCCTGGTTGTTTCGGCGGACAGCGAGAAGCGCATGCAGGATATCTACCCTGGAAGTTATTCCACTGTAGTCAAAGGCGATACAGTTACCGGCGTGCCTCAAGATACGCCTTTGCTGGCCAACGACCTCTATCTGGTGGCTTCCAAGTCGCTCGGCGACGAGGCGGCCTACGAAGTCGTCAAGATCCTGTGGGAATATAACCAGGAATTGGGGGCGGCCTATCCCACTCTCAAGGAGTGGCAGCGCGATCGTATGGTCAGCGACAAGGCCTTTATCCCCTATCACCCCGGCGCCGTCAGGTTCTTCAAAGAAAAGGGGATGTGGACTAAGGAGATGGACGCCTTGCAGGTGAAGCTTCTCGCGCAATAAGAGCGATCCCAATGGCTAACGGGTTCATAAGTAGCTTTACGTATCCAAAGAGGCCAAGAGCGGCCGTTGAAAGGGGAGGGTTTCGTCATTCCCGCGCAGGCGGGAATCCAGGGAGAGGGGCAGAAGCAGACTGGATGCCCGCTTTCGCGGGCATGACGGACGGAGGCGTGGTTTGGTGACAGGAGCGAGAGAAACTGCGTTGAGTGGACTCCCATATCTACTTACACCAGCGAACTGGCTGTAAATGATGGAATGGAGGCTTCATATGAGTCGAAAAGGATTCGCAACAGCTCCAATCGCGCTGTTGGCTGGATTCTTCTTGGTAGGCGCCATGGCATCCGATCTTGGGGCCGCTTCGCCGTCACGACCTTTGCCGAAGCTGGTTACCATAGCAACCACCA
>JACPFH010000358.1 GCA_016183075.1 Deltaproteobacteria bacterium
CCCTAGCCCTAGAAGCGACAAGTAACCGAGGAAAACACGCTTGGTGCCGAACCGGTCCGCCAGCCTGCCGCCAAAGGGACCAAACAAACCGTTGACCGCGTACTGAACCGAGGCGGCAAACGACATCGCCGTGAGGCTCCAACCGAACTCCTTACCCCAGGGTGCGAGGAACAAGGTAAAGGTCTGCACGCCCCCTATCATGAACCACGCCAGAAAAACGCCCGCCAGCATCACCCAACTGCGATAACGTGAGATCATGGGTCTTTTATAGTCCCTTTCCCCTATGTCCAGTGAGCCAACGGGCCTTAACGGCCGGAATACTGCTCCAGCTCATTGGCGATCTGCAAAAATTTCTCATGAACTCCCGGACCTATTTCCCGCGCCTCGTGCTCTTCGAACTCTGCGAGAAGCTTTTTCTGCTCTTCCCCGCTGAGCACACCATCGGCCATGTTGAAAAGGATCTCATCCTCTTTCATTATATGTTCCCGCAAAAGCCGAAGATAAGGCCTGGCATTCGCGACCAGCGTCCTTTTTGCCGCGTCGGGATCTTGATCCCAGAGATCGAGTGCCGCCGCCATCGCTCTCACATAGCCCCTCCCCTCCTCGTGCTCCATCAGCATGACGCCGATGGGACCTCCCTCCAGAGGTATGCCGCGCTCCCCCACAGCAGGGAAGAGAAGCTTTTCTTCCTTGAGATGATGACACTGATCGGCAAAGCCTCGTATGAAATCGATCGCTTTGCGCCAGATCTCCACCGGAGCCTCGCCAGATCGCGCTATGAGCCGCTCCAAAACGTCGAGCACTTTCTCGATGATCCTGTGATCGTGCTTCAGCGCCTCGGTTGCGCTTTCCACAGGATGCTCGTGTCCCGCGTTTTCCATGGCCGGACTCCTTTCTCAGGTAATCCAAGAATAGCGACGAATACCACTCAACGCAAGATATGTGCCAGGCTCAACCGGCCCCCGCGGTCTCCTGGCGCCCTCGCTTTACGGCGCGAACGTTGTTGGCCAGAAAGACCAGCAGCGCCAAAACATTCAGCAAGCCGCCCCACTGGATCCCGGGCCGCCACTCCGTCAAGTCCCCACCAACCCGTAGTAGGAGCGACAGATGGAGCAGGATCCAATGACCGTAAAAAGCCTCCTGAAAGGGCATCTCCATGCCCGTAACGGAGGGGAGAATAATCGGCGCGTGGGCGAAGATCATGGAGAAAACAAATCCAAGGAAAAGGGAATGAAGCATCGCGTCGTAAAATGGCCCGGCAATAAAATAGAAGGTAAAGCCAATCCACAAAAATCCGCTGATCCCAAGCCAAACGTAACCGCTCAAGAGGCAGAGTGCCATGAAGCGGTGAAGCCCGCGATGGGACACCGTGCGCCACGCGAGATCGTAGCGAAGCAGCCAGGCGGCGGTCCCGACGAGCCCGATGCCGGCTATTCTCACTCCGGCGTCAAAAGCCAGCAGCGAAACCGCCAGGCCGAGCAGCAAAACCCCGTGCGCAACGATGAAGCCAGCACGCGCAAGCGGTGGCGGGCGAAGCACGCGGCTGAGCTCGAGTCTTTCCCCCGCGATGGTGAAAACCAAAAATCCCACCCACCACGGTACGATCCGATAAAAGGGATGTCATAAAAGCCAGAGCCAGTTTCCGACCGCCCACAACGCCGCGCCCAGCGCCATCGTAATCAGAGGGGCAGAGCGGTGGCGGGAAACCAGCGCTACAAAGATCGCGACCAGCAACAAGCTTCCTAACAGCAGGAAGGCCTCACCTACCCCGGCACGAACCCCTCCGAGCACGGCGAGACCGCCAAGCGCGGCAAAGAGCGGAGCGCCGTAGGCCCACAATCGCCGCACGGCGCCGACGCGCTCAAGCCCAATCAGCGTTCCGAGAAATCCCCCGACCATCAGCGCTCCATGCGAGTCCGCGAGGCCGGCGCCAGGGTCAGGAAGGATCCAACCCAACCGGATCAGCCCGGACCAAAGGCCGGCGAGAAGCATGAGCCCCGCAAACGCCATGAACGGGATCATCGTTTTTCCACTGTTTCCCATCGAGCAAACCCTCCATAGCTCTTCGATCCGGGACGATGCTCCCAGGTCTGCCTTGCAGCTACCCTTAAGAAACAAGGATAGCCCTGGCTTTCCGAATTTAGGAAAACCCGGCAGTAGAATTCTCATTTTCCGGAAAGCCAAAGTCAAACGTACGACGATCGCCTCTACATCTTATTTAAGCGTGTCCCTTGGTATGCGTTTTGCTCGGGATTTCATAACATGAATTTCAAGGACGATCGCCGCGGCGTGAGCGTGCGGAAGGAACTTTTTCTCGGAACACCCTGCCCCCTCTGCGGATTGACTGCTGGTGTTTGGGTTGGCCCTATCGAGGAAGGAATCACGGACAACATCCGCGCCGATTTCCCGCGCTGGAGCCCCGAGGAAGGTGCGTGCGAACGCTGTATCGACGCGTACACGCCGCCGAGATTGATTTGAAAACAATATGATAAACGTTAACAAGCTCTTCCGCCGCCTGACCATCAGGACCAAACTGATCATTGCTTTCGCTCTGCTGGGGGTCGTTCCCTTGCTTGTCGTGGGGGGCTACGGTGCGTTCTTTTCCTTCTCGTTCCATGTGGTCGTCGTTGTAGGCGGCCTTGTCCTGGCCATTGCCATCACCGTTGGAATCGCCGCCGCCAGCCATTTCACGAAGCCAATACTGGAGCTCAGCCGAGGCGCGGATATCGTAGCAGCGGGGAACTTCAATCACTCTATCAAAGCCGAGACCAACGATGAGATCGAAGATCTTGCCCACAACTTCAACCTCATGACCAAGAAGCTTAAAGAACACGAAGAGCA
>JACPFH010000352.1 GCA_016183075.1 Deltaproteobacteria bacterium
ACGGTCACCACCGCCTGAAGGGTCCCGGTGGCCGAAACCACCTGAGTCACATCACCCATTTGCACCGGGGCAGTAAGGTACGGCGATTCCTTGCCGCCGTCCCTGAAGCGCCAATAGCCCAGAGCCAAAGAGCCGCTCAACAAAAGCCCGGCGGCTATGATCAGACCCCACTTCACTCTCACGGCTCTCTCCGCACAGCCTGGAAGATCTTCTCTGCGATCTCTCCAGCGCCCTTTTTCTGCGGCCGGTTGAAAGTGACCCCGCTCATAATCATTGCGTCGGGCTCCTGATCCTCGAGCAGCTCCGCCATTTCCACGCGGAACAGGGACATGAATGGCACCCCTTCCAGGGATTCCCGAAGTTCGCGAGCGTCCCCTTTTAAATAGTAGTTAACGCCCCTGTCGGTTACAAGAACGGTGATTTTCCCCGTCCGCCTTAGATTCCTTGCCGTCGTGCTCGTCTTTCCCGCCGCCAGGTCGATCATCGAAGGATTCTTGGCGACGACTTCGTGGTAGGAAAGCATAGCCGGGTGAGCCCACCCGCCTTCATCGACCGTGACCAGGATGATGGCCTTGCCCGCCTGGCTCGCCACATTCTCTCCTTTTAGACGATCAAATAGCTCCGGGGTTAACTCCTTGCCGAGAAGCTGCGACATGGGTTACTCCTCACTGCTCACTGATTATGAGCTCTTGCCTTTTCCCAAAGCCGAACTGCTCGTTGTCGATGAAAAAAATCCGCTCCGGGACGACGCAATAAAATTTGACTTTCAAGAACGCCTTGTAGAGAATGCCGCTTGCGGGGTTAGTGAAGATCTTCATAATGCCCGGATACTTCCGGGCATAGACTCGCATGGCCTTGGCCTTTTCCATCACGGAACCAACCACAACTACCTTGCCCTCGAGCTGGACGCCTTTGATCTTCAGCCAGTCGCGGTAGTCCTCCTGGATGGTCACCGCCACCCTCGGGTTGGCGGCGAGATTCTGACAGTGGCGAGAGTCAGGCACGGAAAAGAAATAGAGCGTAAAGCCGTCGCTGGCGTAAAAAACCGTGGCCGCCCACGGCACCTCGGCCCGGCAGGTCCCGAGGGTCATCGTGTTGTGGGTTTCGATGTATTCGAGGATCTGCCGTTTGAGGTCCGCAAGCTGACCGGAGACCGATGACCGATGATCGGTCGTCGGTCGTCCGTCCTTTGTCTTTTGAGCCGTCGTCGGTCGTCCGTCGTCTGTCTTTTTACCGTCACCTTCTGCAACCATAATTTTAGTAATGCCGCCGCACTAGAGGGACCTTGGCGAGCGCCTCAAGGTTGGCAGCGCCGACGCAAAGCATGGCAACCTTGATCTCAGCAATAATCCCGGTCAAGAACTCGACGACCGCTTGAGCCGACTCCAATGCCGGGGCGAGCAAAGGCTGGCCGATAGCAGCGAGATCGGCCCCCAGGGCGATGGCCTTGGCGATATCCAGGCCGTTGCGAATGCCTCCCGAAGCGACCACCTCCAAATCGGGCACAGCGGCGCGCACCTCGATCAGAGCCTCCTCGGTGGGAATCCCCCAGCCGGCAAAGGTGAGATCTGCCGCCTGTCCTTTTTTCGCCGCCCGCGTCGCTTCCACTTGATACCACGATGTCCCTCCCCGTCCGGCAACGTCGATGGCCTTCACTCCCGCCTGCTTCAGGCGCAGGGCCACCTCACCGGAAATCCCGCTGCCAACCTCCTTTGCAACCACCGGAACCGGGAGCTGGCGACAAACCTCGGCGATCTTTTCGCGCAAGCCTTTAAAATTTCGGTTGCCCTCCGGCTGCACGGCCTCCTGAAGGACGTTGAGGTGCAGGATCAAACCGTCGGCCTGAATCATTTCCACGGCCTGGCGGCACTGCGCCACGTTGTAGCCGTAGTTTAGCTGAACCGCGCCGAGGTTGCCGAGCAGGAGGATATCCGGGGCCAGACCCCTCACCCTGAAGGAATCGGCCACGCTCTCTTCCTCCAAGGCAACTCGCTGGGAGCCGACACCCATGGCTACGCCCAGGCGCTGCGCCGCCTCGGCCAGGTTGCGGTTGACCTTGCGGGCGAGATCAAACCCGCCAGTCATCGATGAGATCAGGATGGGAGCCTTCAAAGCCTTGCCGAGAAAGCTCATGCTTAAGTCGATCTCATCGATATCGACTTCGGGAAGGGCATTGTGGCGGAAAAAATAGCGATCGAACCCGGTTCCGTAAGGATGCCTGACGGCCTCGGTGTCAAGACAGATCTCGAGGTGTTCCTTCTTTCTCCGCTGGGTCGCCGAGAGGGATTTCTTTTCCCTGCTGCGTGTCATAACGTGGCAGTAATAGCCTCATCGTCGCGTTTTCGCCCCCCGACCAGTCTCTTTTACGGCAGGGGTAGCGCCCGGAACTGGCGCATCGGGATGCCGGCTCATCCCTTCCTCACTCCAACGTTCGAACAGGGTTGCCTCAATCCCGAACTGGTCGAGAATCCGGGTCACCGTTTGGTTGATCACGTCATCCAAGGTCTTCGGCCGGTGGTAAAAGGCGGGCACGGGAGGAAAAATCACGGCTCCCATGCGGGTGAGCGTCACCATGTTTTCCAGGTGCCCGAGATGGAGCGGCGTCTCGCGCGCGACCACGACGAGCTTCTTTCTCTCCTTGAGCGCAACATCGGCGGCTCGGACCAGGAGGTCGCCAGCGACCGAGTGGGCGATCCCCCCCAAGGATTTCATGGAACACGGGGCAATGACCATGCCTTCCGTGCGGAAGGACCCGCTGGAAATACTCGCTCCAATGTTATTGATGTCGTGGACGACGCTCGCCATGCCTTCGACGTCTTTCACCGAGTACGGGGTCTCAACCTGGATGGTCATCTTCGCCGCCCGGGTCAGCACAAGATGAGACTCGATGTCCCCGAGCCGCTTTAAAACTTCAAGCATCCGGATCCCGTAGATCGCCCCCGTGGCTCCCGACATGCCTACAATCAATCGTCGCATACCTTGCCTTCGAAGCAGCCCTTCGATCGTTCCAGGGTTCAACAGTTCAAGGTTGGAATCCGTTGAACGTTGAACTTTAAACCTTGAACTCTATCGTGATCCGATCCCCGTCCCTGGCCGGGAGCTCATCTTTCAAACGCACCGGAGCGATCACCTCGATCTTGTTCGGTGGGTAGCCGTCGACTTCCGGCACCACCACCGCACCCCGTTGCCTGCCCTCGATATCCACCAAAAAGCAACACGCATGGCAGAACGAAGGATCCGGGGGCGGGAGGTCGACGCCCGCGATTTCTTGTTTCACTTCGCGCCACGCCGCAACCTCCTCCGGCGATTCCAGGCGCAGGTTGAGCGTGGCCGGATACGGGGAAAATCCCAATCGTTCGCGCACGGATTGCTGCACCCACGCCAGCGCCATAAAGGACGCCCCCCGGCCCAGATCTGAGAAAACCAACCCGCTGATTTTCCTCCCCACTGCGCCTCCTCCCCAGTCAATAGTCATTTCGTCTTTTTCGTCTGTCTCGTCATTTCGTCTATTCGGTCAACCAAATGGACCAAACGACCAAATAGACCGAGTGGACAAGAGTGACTAATGACCATTAACCCTCTGCGGAGCTAGCGACCCGACAGGGATTGCGCCGTTCCTCCGCGCCGAACCTTGATGGTCTCCGCGAGGATGCTAAGCGCGATTTCCTCGGGAGTTTCTGTCTTGATATCGAGCCCGATCGGCGCGTGAACTCTCTGAATGACCTCCTCGGCGACCTTCTCCTCGTCGCGGAACCTTTGGAAACATGCTTTGATCCGGCGTCTGCTCCCGATCATCCCGATGTACTTTGCGGAGCCGTGGACGATCTCCCGCAGACAAGGCTCGTCGTACTGGTGACCGCGGGTGATCAGAACGATATACGTCGAGGGGGTGATGGGTATGCCCTTCAGGGTCTCGGCCATATCGCCGACGAGGATCTCATCGGCGTCCGGAAACCTCTCCCGGTTGGCGAACTGAAGCCGGTCATCCAGAACGGTCACATGATAATTCAGAATCTTGGCCATTTTGACCAGAGGCACGGCAATGTGGCCCGCGCCGACCACGATCAGCTTCGGCGGCGAGGGCAGAACTTCGAAGAAGACCTCCGCTCTTCCCTTGGTCCCGGGTATCTCCAGCGGAACCAGCTTCGACCGCTCCTCTCTGAGGCGCGTGTCGGCTTCTTTCAGGATGGCCCGCAGAAGCGCGCCGTCGTGAATCGACCCTGCCTTGATCTTCCCGTCACGGATCAAGCATTTCTGACCGGGCTCCACTCCGCCGTTCTCGTCGGCCCCCGTTATGGTCGCGAGGACGGCGGCGGCGCCTTCCCGCTTAATCTGGATCAGCTCCTGAGCTAAGTCAATCATCTCGTTAATCGTCAATCGTTATTCGTCAATCGTAGTTCCTATGCGTTACTACCGGGTTACTATTCGTTACAGAACTCATTGTAACGAGGTAACGCATGGTAACTCATTGACCATTTGACGTTTGACTAGGTACCTCCCTCTTTTTCCTTCCACCACGGGTCGATAAAGACGTTCATGATCCCGCCGCAAACCGCGGGGCTATCGGAAGAGATATCGTCCAAAAGGTCCACCCGCACCGACCTTGGTTTGCGTGTTCGAATGACCTCAATCGCCTCGCGCCGTACGTCCGCCTCGCCGCAGCCCCCGCCGATGGTTCCAAGAATCTCGCCCCAGGCCGTAACCACCATCTTCGCTCCCACTTCTCTTGGAGTGGAGCCTTTCGTCGACACGATCGTAGCCACGGCTACCGTCTCTCCTTTGTCCAGGAACTCCTTCACCTGATCGTAAATCGTATCCATCGCCTACCTCCGAATTAGCAAATACTAAATGGCAAATAGCAAATGGCCGGCGGAGGAACTATTCGCTATTTGCGATTCGCTATTCGCTCCTGCTTACGCTACCAGCCTCTGGAGCGTTCGCCCCAGGGCAACAAGGCTATTCACACTGTGCACCGACAAAAAGTAATCGAGATACGGCAGCGCCGCCTGCATCCCCTTGCACAGCGGCTCATAGTGATCACTGGCCAGCAGCGGATTGAGCCAGATGATCGTGCGGCACCGAGCTTTGAGTCGTTGCATTTCCCGCCCCAGCACGCGCACGTCGCCCCGGTCCCAGCCGTCGCTGATGATCACAACCACAGTTCGATGGCTGACCAAAGCGGCGGCAAAATCCTGGTTAAAGGTCTGAAGGGAGCGGCCGATATTGGTCCCGCCCGACCAGCCCAAAACGGAATTCGAGATCCGTTCCAGGGCGCCGGCGATGTCCTTGCTCCGGATCAGGTGCGTGATGCGGCTCAGCGACGTGCTGAAAACAAACGTTTCGACCCCCCACAGCTCGTTCTGGAGACCGTACATGAACTGGATCAGAAAGCGGCTGTAGCAGTCCATCGAGCCGCTCACGTCGCAGAGCAAGACAACCCGGGTTTTCCTGATCCTGCGCTTGCGCTCCACGAGCTCGACGATTTCGCCCCCGTACTTGATGCTTTTCCGCATCGTCCAGCGCGGATCGATGCCGTCGCCCTTCGTGGCGCGCTTCTTGCGCCGGCTGACCTGCGTGGCGATCTTGTTCGCAATCATCAGGATGGCTTGAGCGACCGCGCGACTTTCCTCAATCCCCATCTCGCTAAAGTCCTTCCTGCTCAGTACCTCGTTCGGACTATAAGTCGGCACGGAAAAAGGCTCCTGGTCCGGCTCCGGCTGCGCCTCGGGGCTCGGACCCTGCGCGAGCAACTCCTCCATATTTCCGGCGTCTCCATCGGTCCATCCGTCGCGCTCTGCCGGCATGATCGGCGGGGTCACGACGTCCACTGCCGGCGGCTCCGGAGCGCAGTCCTGCCAAAAACATTCGAAGGCCCGCTCGAACAGCGCCATGTCATCTTTGTCCGAAACTAGATTCGCGCGAAGCGCGACGCGAAAATCCGTCTTCGAGGAGAGGTTTACAAACCCCAACGAGCGGCTCGCGTCGATCATCTGGCTCATGCCGATTTCGATCCCCAATTGCTTTAAGACCCGGCCAAAGGCAAGAAGGTTAGCCAGGGTTCCCTGGCCACGCACAGTCGCGTAGCGAGCTACCGCATCCTGAATGATTTCAGTCGTAACTTCCATGATTACTTAGGCCTGAAGCTCCGCCGAGGCCTTCAACATCTGATTCAAGTCCAGCCGCTTGCAGCGCAGCTCCTCCTCCAGGTGATGCAGATCCTCGCGGTACTTGAAGACGCATCCCATCGTCTCTTTCACGGTCGCCTCGTCCAGCTCGTGCCGATTGAGAGCGACTAGAGCCGAGGCCCAATCGAGAGTTTCGGCAACCCCCGGTCGCTTGTAAAAGTTCATCTCGCGCACGCGCTGCATGAAGGCGCAGACCTGCTTGGCCAGGTGGGATTCGACCTGGGGAAACTTGGTCATCACGATCGCGTACTCTTTCTCCAAAGAGGGATAATCGATCCAGTGATACAGACAGCGCCGCTTCAGCGCATCGTGGATCTCCCGCGTGCGGTTCGAGGTGAGGTAAACGTAGGGGCGCTTTTTGGCGCGGATCGTGCCGATCTCGGGAATCGTAATCTGGAAATCGGAGAGAACCTCAAGTAGGAAGGCCTCAAACTCCATGTCCGCCCGGTCGATCTCGTCGATCAGCAGCACCGGGGGCGTAACGCCATCGCTCTGAATCGCCTCGAGCAGAGGGCGCCGGACCAGATATTCCTCGCTGAAGATCTCCGTTGCCACCGTTTCGCGATCCCCGTGCTGCACTTCCTCCAGCTTGCTGCGCAGCATCTGCTTGGGATAGTTCCACTCGTAGAGCGCGGTGTTGGCATCCAGCCCCTCGTAGCACTGGAGACGAATCAGCTTCGTCTCCATGACCTCCGCCAGCACCTTTGCGACCTCGGTCTTCCCCACGCCCGCCTCTCCCTCCAAGAGCAGGGGTTTGCCCATAGTGATGGAAAGGTAGACCACCGTAGCGAGCGAGCGATCGCAGATATACTGGTGCGCGCGCAAGGCGCCCTCAACCGTTTCAATCGTGAGTTTCTTTGGATTCACCCGAGTCCTCGCATTGGCTATAATAATGAGACCAATATCAAGTAGAAGGGAGATGGAGATCCTTGAGGGCGTGAAGAATCGCCTCCAGGACTCCGCCGGCGATGGCCCTGGCCTTATCGGAAACCAGGTAACAGTACTCCCTTTTACCCCGAGGATCAATGTCTCCCGCTTTGATCCCCTCCTCGACTGCGATCCCGTCCTTCAGAAGGCCGCGCAGCACACCCTTGATCCGAGCCTCAATAGGCAGGCCATCCACCTGAGCCACGACCTCTCCCGGATCCACCTGATCGCCGATGTCCCGCAAAGCGCGAAAGCGGCCGCTGCGGGGAACGCGCAGGACCCGTTGATCCGTGTATCCAGCTACCGGAGCCGGGATACCCGTATCCGGCTCCGCCTGCCCCTGCCACAGGACCCGTCCGAGATTGTGCCCGCGGTTGCTTTCCACCACCGCGTGAACGTTGACGCCCGCAGTAAATCCCGGCCCTACCGCGACGACGATCGGCGCGTAAGACTTATCCGTGCCGGTCGTGCGTTTCGCAATAATCGAATCCACCACCACGGCCGGCCGCAGCACCGCCCGGATCGAAGCGTCGGGGTCCACGAAAAGTGGGATCGCGCCTCTTTCCCAAACCCGGTACGCCTCTTCGGGAGCGGCGACCTTGACGGCCTCAACTCCTTCGATGGTCTGGCTGCCCTGGTAAACCGCCTCAGCAAAGGCAACGGTACGGCGGACGGTCGTCGGGGCTGGCGTCTCTGTAATTACGACCTTCATGTGGCAGAGGTGAAGCCGGTAAGCGATCCCGCTCGCCATTTCACCGCCCCCGCGTACTAGAACTCTCAGTTCGGAAAAGCTGAGCGCCATTTAGATTCGACTTCTCCTAATAATAACAAACCGGAGCGGCTTATCAAAACTCCATCCCACCAATGCGCCATCCCTTTAACCCTTTGGCTTTATTTGAAGGCGTGTCCCATACTTCTGCCATGTGCTCTCGAATCGCTCAAGGACACGCTTTACGGGCCCCGCAAACTCATCGATCCGGGTGATCATTGCAACGAGAAGCTTTACGGCCCCCTCCACATCCCGCAGATGCACCCCCTCTGGCCCGATACGGCTTTTTCCCTGGTTATGGTAATTGTGAAGCGGCACGGCGATTCCGCCGGCGATATGACCCCCCAATGTATAGGGCGTAGCTTCGCAGGTTCCACCGTCCATCACCCTTCGCTGATAGGTAAATCTCTCGTCCTTTTTCTTTAACCCTTCCGCCACGTAATCCATGAAAGTTACCATCTCATGATGAAACATGCTTGTCCTGTCGCCCAACCGGATGACCGGGCCGCCGCCTAAAACCACGCCAGGCAAGGCCTTGCTGGTCTCGACCGAGACCACCTTGGTCGATGGTGAAACCGCGCGGCTCTGAATCATGCCCAATGTTCCGACAAACCCCTGCTCTTCAGCACGCGTGAAAAAGGCGCCGGGCTCTCTTTCGATCCCCCTCACCTTCAACTCCTTTAGGGCCAAGAGAATGACCGCGCACCCCACGAGGTCATCGGCCCCTTTGGTGAAGATCATTTCGCCGCGCTGCCGGAAAGGGAGTAAGTCCCACGTGCCAAAATCCCCTGCCTCGACCGGCCCCAAGACCCTCAGCTTCATCCTCTCGACTCGTCCCTGAGCGTTTTTGGCGATGTCCTCGACCATGCCGCGGGCTCGTACACCGCCTGACTCCCGGTCGTAGATGATCACCCGGCTTCCGATGAAGTATTTCGGATCCACTCCGCCGTACCAACCGGCGACGGCCTTCTCCTTGCCCGCCTCGACAATCTCAAAGCCGGGATGATCCATATGGGCGACGAAGGCCACAGGATAGTCCCCCTGGACGCTTCCAGCAATGATGTTCCCGAATTCGTCCAGGCGAAACTCGATGGCGGCCTTCTCCAGTGTTTCACACAGAAATGCCGTGACGAAGCGCTCGTGAAATGGTGCGGTGGGCAAAGAAAGCAGTTTTTGCAGGAAACTCGCCAATTGCAGTCGGGTCTTCATATCGGCCAGGTAACAGCTACTATCACCGATCCGCCTTTTTTTCCATGCCACCTTTTCTCCGGCACACTCCGACGGGTAGGTAAAATTTTCCCCAAACAGGTAGATATATTTCTGGCGCCCAATCTGTTATCTTCCGGGCGGTTTCGCGAAAGGAGGGGGACCATGAATAAGAGACAGTTTTCGATTTTCGCGCTAACTTTGATTTTCCTGCTGACAGGGGGGAAAACCCTCTTTGCCCAGTCCAAGGCGGAGGTCAAGATGGAGTGGCTGAGCTGGTCTCACTTCCGCTTCACCTCGCCCAACGGAAAGGTGGTTTTGACCAATCCCCATCTCGACAATCCGGACAACAAGACCAAACTTGAAGACCTGAGCAAGGTCGACTTAATTCTGGTTCCCGACGGGCACCGAGACGAGGTTGGCAAGGCACCTGAGATCGCATTGAAGACGGGAGCCAAAATCGTGGCTGTTAGAGAACTGGCGCTTGGCTACCTCGCTAAAGTAGCCAAGGTGCCAGAAAAACAGCTCGTGCTTGCGGGCATCGGCGATCGTTTTAACTTCGACGGCGTCACCGTGCGTGTGGTTCACTCGATTCACGGCTCGGCAGTACCCGATCCATCCGCACCTTACGGCGGCCCCGCAGCGGGTTTCATCATCACCTTCGAGAACGGCCTTACCGTGTACCACACGGGCAGCACGTCGATCCACTCGGATCTAGCGCTTTATGGAAGCCTTTATAAACCGGATATCGCGATCATCATTCTCTCTGGAAATCGCGACCCGAAAGATGCCGCGCAGATGGTTCGCTTGCTGCTTACGGACAATCCGAACCTAAAGACGGTTCTACCGCATCACCACCGGGTAAAGCCGCCCAAGGGAGCGGCAAGTCCCGAGCAGATGGAAGCCGAGATCAAGAAGCTCGGCTTGCCCGTTACGTTCTTGAATCCGGAGCTTGGAAAGGTCTATACGTTTACGAAATAAATAAGGCCCGACTAAACCCGTTCGTATCAAGCGGTGACGACAGCGCGAAGGTTGCCCATCCATCAGGTGCTTACCTGAGGCGACCTCCGGTATCTTTCCCCCCTCTTTACGGGTTTTTCCCGATTGTCCTTCTTTTGATCCCTACATATATACTGCGTGCTGGATGCGGTCCGGTAAATTCCGGAGAAAGATTACAAACCCGTTCGCGGCCCGCTCTGGAATGAACAGGACTGCCGCGCAGAACTCCTATGGCGGCCCCCACTTCCTGTTCACCTGAGATTCCCCGAAGAGGGCAACGGTAAAGGAGGGAGCTAGGGTATGAAGGGCAAGGCATTTCTGTGTGCGGTAGCTGGTTTGTTAGGGGTCATGTTGATCCTTGCGACAGCCCCCGGCACGGCCCTGGCCGGGCCAAAACTTCTCGTCGTAGGCATTGACGAGGAGAGGCTGATCCAACTGTGGCCACACTGGGAACGGGTCGATGCCATGTCCTATTCGGATTTCATCACCAAGACCGTGTCCGACCTCCAGCTCTACGACGTCATTCAGCTCGGCCACCTTGATCCTAATTCCAACATTTCAAGCGACGCGGGCAAGGCATTGGTACTAGCGCTCCTGCAGGCCGGGAAAAGCATCTACTCCACGTCATTATTCAACAACCCGAATATTTCCTTCGCTCCGGGATCGGTATCCCCTTCTTTCGAGGACGCCGGCGATGAAGTGGGAGCGATCGCGGACCCGGCCCACCCGATCATCACGATCCCGGATCCAGACATCACGGTCAACGACCTCGCCCCAATAAATTACGGTCTCCACGGCTCTTTTACCAACGTATCTTCCAACTACACGGTTATCGCGACCTCCGGGACCACCGGTAATCCGGTCTTCCTTGCCAGCAGCGCCTTTGGCCCGGGCCGCATTTTCTTGGGTTCGCATCACTTCCACGGTTATGGAAACCTGGGGAGCGTGCGCTGGGTTGATTCGGTCGTAAAATGGCTGCTGGGGGCGGACCAACCCACGCTGGACATTGTCTCCGTGACTCCCAGCGGCTCCAACCTGCTGGCGCAGATCAACATCGCCGACCTCAATGGCGATCCGCTGAGTGGAGTGGTGGAAATTCTTCAGGATAAAGGCGCGCCTGATTCGGTCACACTGGAAACCCTTAACACTTGCGGTAAAGATCTTATCGAGCTCCAACTGAACGGCACGCCCATCGGATCGCTGGAGACGGACCACGTCGGGGACTGCACCTGCGGATTTACAGATGTGGACTCCATCAAGTTTAGCGGCCCTCAGATTGCGGCGAATTGGAATCCGGGAGGAACCAACACCTTCACGGCGATCAAGACGATCACCGACCCAGCCCTCCCCACAGCCCTCGCCTGGGTAAAGGCGATTCTGACCTACGAGGACTCTACCACACAGGAGGTGTGCGTCTTCGACCAGCCGGGTGGGCTCAACGAGGGGTGCAATGAACAAGACTTCTGTCCAGCCGATGTACCCAACTACACGTTCGGTCCAGTGTCGTCCTCGGCCGACGTACCCCCAGTCGTTTCGGAGAGCTACACTAACTCAACGCTGCCACCATTCTTGAACGTCTCGAGCCTGCCACCTGGCCCATACATCCTCCACGCCACCGCGACCGACGGCTCTACCGGTGTGATCGAAGACTTCGAACCCTTTAACCATGGGAATTAGCAGTTCCTCAGCATCAATGACCAGCCGCCTCATGCTATCTGCCGAAATGTTACGGTGAACACCGCGCCCGCGACCTGCTCTGCAAGCGCATCGGTGAATAACGGTTCCTTTGATCCAAACAGTGATCCGATCACATTAGTCCAAACCCCATCCGGGCCTTACAAACCAGGGCTGACCAACGTCACGCTCACAGCGACCGACTCGCATGGGGCGTCGGATTCCTGCACGGCAATCCTTACTGTGGTGGATGCGGAGCCACCCGCAGTTTCCTGCGTCCAGAGCGTTAACGCAAGCGGCAACAACGTGCCGCAGGCGCGGAAAGTGAACGAAGACGGCTTCTACAAGGTGGAAGCCAGCGATGCCTGCACGATGCCGGTGATCAAGATCGGCAACTACACCCTTGCCAACGGTGAGACGATCAAGATCACTCAGGCACCCGGTAAATCGGGAGTAACTCTGGTCAACACCATGGGACCACTCCGGATCAAGCACTTCCAGGTCGGTCCGGGTGATGCGGTGATCACGGCGAGGGACGCGTCGGGCAATTCATCAAGTGTAACGTGCCTCGTCCCGCCACCACCGAAGTAGCAGCGCTCGGATCAGTGAAACCCTACCGCCCGGATGGTTCTTTCGCTGCGGGCGGGGCTGGCTTCGATGGAGGAGCCTTTTTCCCCTCCCGCTCCTTTTGCAACCGCTCCAACTCTCTCGAGGCCGTCGAGAGCCTTTCTTTAAATTCCTCGGTTACGCTTTTGGCCTCTTGCCGGCTGCGAATCACATGGGGAGTAATAAGCATGAGAAGCTCGGTACGGTCCACCTCATCGGTCGTCGTCCCGAAAAAACGGCCGAAGACCGGAATGTCCATAAGAAACGGGATTCCGACCCGACCGCGGCTTTTCCTGTCCGTGATGATCCCGCCGATAACCAGCGTTTCCCCGTCCTGAACCACCGCTGTCGTCTCAGCGTCGCGGGTGTCAAAAGAAGGGAAGGTGTTTCCTGCTGCCCCGACCTGGACGTCGGCGCCGCGCTGGCTCACCTCCGCCTTGATCTGGAGATGGACCAACCCTTGGGAATTTACCTGCGGAATGATGGTCAAGATTCTCCCCGTGTTCCGGTACTGGATCGTCGTGCTGGAGGACACAGTGGGTTGGCCGACTGCCGCCACTACCGTGCCCGTCGGTATCGGCTCCTCTGTCCCGACCTGGATCCTGGCCGGGCGGTTATCCGTGGCCAGGATGGTTGGGGAGGAGAGGACCTTGACCCGTGAATCTGTCATCAAGGCGTTAATGAATGCGCGGATGGCGTTACCCGTACCCACGATCGCACTCAAGCCCTGCGGACCTGGGCCCCCTGCGGTGGCCGGACCCGAGAGGCCGGTCACGATGGAGCCGCGCGAGCCGAATTCTCGATTGAAGATGCGGACATCCCCTCCCCTGCGCAGGATCTCATACTCGACGCCGAATTTGAGATCGTCCGCCAGGGTTACCTCCGCGACCAGGACATCCATCAATACCTGGCGCGGCATGATGTCCAGTTCCTTGAGTATGTTCTTAATATTTTGAAACTCCTGTGCGGTGCCATAGATAATCAGGGAGTTCGTCACCGGATCCGGCACGATGCGCAGTTGTTCTTCCGGTCTGGGCTCAGCGGGCCGGGCAGTTGGAGGAGCCGCCGCGGTCGGCGGCCTCGGTGCGGCAGCAGGCGGCTGTGCAGCCGTGGGTGGCTGCGCTGGCGCGACTGCGCCGACAAAGGGACCCGAGAATTCAGCGCTCATTGACTGTGGCCCAAATGGCGATTGCTGTATTCCCGATTGAGGTGTTTGGGGGCGCGGCGCGCCGGGCGCCCCGGGAACGCCCGGTGTAAGCTGCGTGCCTCTGTGAAGCTGATCTAGTGTCCGTGTGGGCTCTCTCCTGGCAGTTACCGGGCGGCCAAGAACTTGATTCAATATATCCGCCAGCTCTGTCGCCTTGCCATTCTCCACCGGGTAAATAAATATTCTCCTTCCCGGACCTTCACCGATGGCATCGATGCGCTCAAGCCAGCGCTTGACATAGGTCCATGCCGCCTCGCTGTGGCTGATAACCAAAAGCTGGTTGATTCGTGGAATCGGAATAAATTGGGCGGCAAAGCCTTCCGCCTGGGAAGTCGAAGAAGCGTAGGCCTGCATGATCTTGCTCATCTCGGTAGCCAGCTCCTCGGCGCTCGCGACCTTGGGCTGATAGATCTCCATCCGGACTCCGGTAAAAACGTTCACATCGATGATGTCCTTGATCTCCATCAGCCGCTGTATATTCGAGGGCAGGTCGACAATAATCAGAAAATTGCCGCGTGGATAGTCGAGGATCTCGCCACCGGGCGTGACAAAAGGCGTGAGAAGTAAGGCGTGAGAAGTCTTTTCATCTCCGCCACGGAGAAAAATCGCACGGGCACGACCTGCAAGGCGAAGCTATCGTCTTTTCCCGGAGCCACAGGGCGCGCCAGCCCTTTGGCGTCCTTGATGGTCGCGATGCGGTAAAGCTCGCCCGTCTTAACCGCGACCGCATTGTTCATACGTAAGATCTGATGGAAGATCGGCAGGAGATCCTCCCTTTTTAGCGGCTCGGCGCTGTATATGGTCACGGTTCCTCTCACGTCAGGATCGATCGTGTACGTAAGCCTTAAATGTTGCGCCAGGACATGAATGACCTCGACCAAGTCGGCGCGGCTGAAATTGAGCGACACCAAGTCGGTCCGAGAGGCAGTTGGCGGTGGAGCCGCCCGGCGCTCGGGCGGCGCTGCGGGTTTTGCCTCCGCTCCAGAAGGCGCCTGCGGCGTGGGCGGAACTGGAGGCTCTTGCGCTGCAACGAGAGTGGCGGCGAGTCCAAGGAAAGAAACCATGGATAGCAAAGAAGATCTATTTGCCATCGTTGCCTCCTTCGAATTACGGGCTTGCCCTGGGTGCCGGAACCGCGCCCGGTTGTGAAGGTGTTCTGGAGCGGGACGGCAGCCTGGGTGGCGTTGGCGCTACTGCTGGCGCCTTCCGCGCGGGCTCCTCGACCTTGCGGGAGAAATCGAGCGGGATTTCCACCCTGGAGGCGCCCTTGGTAAAAACGACCTTCTTTGCATCGATCTCGGATAACTTGAACCCCTCCACCGTATCGCCCAACTTCAGGCGCAAAAGCGGCGGCGGGCCGGAGGGGGGCCGGGGACCAGACGTGCGGGCGTCGAAGGGCTCCTGCAGAATCGCATAACGACTGTTGCCCAGTATCGCCGTTCCCAAAAGGATCAACCTGCCGATCCGCTGTCTAGCGGCCGAGGACACTTCTGCCTCCCTCGTCTGGCTAGCACCCCTCTCGGGGTCAAATAGATTCTTCTCAACGATGTTCTTTGTGCTCGCTAAGCGGGGCTCCGCAGGCTTTTCCCCGGGTTTCCCCCCCGCCGATATTTCTTTTCCCACTCTCGGTTGCGGCAGCTCCCATGGACCCTCCTGCCAAAAGGCATGAATCCTCATCCCAACAAAAGCTAGAGCCGCTACCAGCAAGAGACTAACCAGTGACGAACGCACTTAAACCACCCTTTTCTCTGACAGTAAAAACCTCTGAATATTACTGCCGAATACACCTCAGGTCAAAGGGTTCTCCCCGAAGGTCCTTGGGTCAAGCTCAGGGGCGGCCCTTGGTCAAGCCTTTTCTCTCTTCGGCCTTGGTCCGGGCCGGGCCGGACTCGCCCTTTGTCGGGGACGGCTTGCTGCGGGCAAGGCCGGAAACCGTAATCGAGGCGCGCAGATTCTGCTGCGGCAGCACAGGCGCTGCCCGCGGCTGGGGAGCTGCGGCCGGCCGGAAAAGAGAACGAACATTGAGGTCGTCTATGACCAATAGCTTTTCGGCCGACTCGATCCCTTGGATTAAATTCACCAACTGGCCGATCTCACCACCGATCTCCAGCTGGATGGGAATCCGGGTAAATGGACCCCTTGCCTCCGGATTCAGCACCCTCGTGGTGATAACTTGGAGGCCTTCTTTGGCGGCGAGCGCCTGGACGGTTTGCTGAAGCTCCGATGCGCCGACGGAAGGCGTATCCGCCGCAATCAACGAAGGCTCCAGGGCGCTTAACCTGTTACGAGCCCTCCCCAGGGCCGCCGCGATCTCGGCTTTTCGGTTCAGGAAACGGAGGTTTCTTTCCAGGAGCTGAGGCTGGATTTCAAGCTGGCTGCTCACCCACTCCCTACGCTCCCACAACGGAGGAAGCACAAAGTAACGACCTACCACTCCCAGCAAAATCACCAGCGAAAGGAGCACAAGGCCCTGCTCCCGTTTGGAAAGCCTCTGCCACAGACGCATCATGGCTGCGGCTCCTTTGCCTGGGAACGTTCGATCTCCGCACGTAGCGAAAAAGTCTCACGGCCGTCCCGTCCCCGACTCGACGGTGCGATGAATTTCACGTTTTCAAATAACGGCGAGCGCTCTAAAAGCGGGATGAGAGCGGAGGCATTGTCCGCGCTCCCCTGAACTTCCACCGCCGCGCCTAAATAGCGCAGACTCGACAGGTAGGCGCCGCTCGGGACGATCCGCGAAAGCTCATCGAGAATTTGCAGGATCTCTCCCCGGCGTTCGCTCAGCATGAAAACGGCTGAGATTTCCTTGCGCAGGAGGTTGAGCTCTTCTTCCTCCCGGCGCAAGGCGGCCACCGAGGGCTCCAGCTTCTGGTTCTCTTTTTGGAGCTGACGCAGCCGCATCTCCTCCTTCATCGGATGACTAACGCCCCAGCCAGCCACCGCAATGAGAAGCACGGCGGCAAGGAAAATATTCAGCAGGTAGAGTATCCTCGCGCGTCTGTCCTCGCGAATGCCGGGAAGGAGATTCACGTGGAAGGTGCTTTCGCGAAGGCCCCGCAGCGCGGCACCGACTGCGGGAAGAAATAAAGCGTCCTCCAATCCCTTTGCCCCCCAAAGCGTGCTCTTGCCCAAAGGAAGCAGATCGTCAAGCTGCGGTGGTCTCTGCTCCCCCGCGGTCAGAAAGTCGGCGTAGTTTCCCCATCCGAAGAACCTTGAAGATTCGCGGGCGCAATCGCGAAAAACCTCGCGCAGCGGACCTCGAACCCACTCTCCCTGCGGCACCGGGTGTGTAAAGAGAATCTGCGCCCCTCGCTTCCAGCCATTGCCAGCCGCATCTAACCCGACGATTTCCCTGGCACGGTCCTGGCCGCCCAAGATCACGGTAGGCCCGGACACCCCTCACGTGCAGAAGAGGAGGATTTCGTCGAGGATCTTCTTGGGGATGGCAAATAGGATCAGCCCCAGTTTGTCTCCTTTCAGGCCTGCGCGCAAAAAATCGTAGTAAACGTCCTCCCTGCGAAAAGGGATATGCCTCTCGATCTCATACTCTACGACCTGGGACAGGTTTTCCCGAGCCATCTGGGGCAAAAAAATCCACTGGCAGATGGTCAGCTCGGGAGAAAAACACAGATAAAGCGGCTCTCTGGCGTGATCGAAATGGGGCAAAAGCGAACGGATAGCTTCGCCGAAGGCTTGCCCGCGCGAGGCCGGGTCTTCGGTCTTCGGGATCTGGCTCATTTCCGCGCGGGTTACAGCGACGCGGAATAAGTCTTTGCGCACACGAACCAGAAAAAGGCGCTCGGGCGTCACATAAAGCCCGGCGCTGCGGAGAAAGTCAGCACGAGACAGATCCTGAGCCCAACGAGGAAAATTCATAGGTGTTGCCTGATGCCTATTGCCTATTGCCTGTCATATCCCGGTCCACCCAGCGAGCAAGCTGGTATCCCTGCCGCCCAGCCGCTAACCGAATCACCCCCTTCACCTGCCGCCGCGTGACCGAATCTTTCCGGCCGCCCCTGGACTCGATCGTAATAACCGTCGGGTTAACAAAGACAAGCTGCCTAATCGCTGCGTCGCCTGCGGCAATTCCTAAAATTTTCAGGAGATCCGCGGCGGTGCTCTCTGAAGACTTTTTTCTTTCCTCCACGAACTCCCGGCTTTTCTCCAAAGGCAGTCCGACAAGGGCGTGAATGACTTCGGCCGACGCAGTGCGGAGATTGATCCTGTCTATGGGGCTATCCACGGAAAAAATATCTCTCAGGCCAGCCTCGCCCTCCTCGCCATAAAATAGCTCCGCCGTCACCCCTCTTACCCAGAGGAGTTCCTCGACGGTATCGAACCGCCCGTTTTTGGCGGTGTACGCGGGCGAAAGGGACATGTAATAGTCGCTTTCCGCCCCGCTCGCCCGGTGCAGATCGTCTTCGTCGATCCAGTCGAGAATGGCGTCGACCAGGATGCTTCGGCGGGGCTCCTCGACCCCGAGGTTCGTAAAAATGCGCCGGAGGGTTTCCTGATCCACCCGATTGAGATTAACCTTCCCCGCCTCGTCGGTGAAACGCACCGAGTAAGACCCCTCGCCGTAGCTTTCTTCACGCCAGTCGCCATCGAAAAGTTCCGTCGCCGGCGAAAGGGTCGACCGCAGCGGTTGAGAAAACCGCTGGAGCAGCTCATAAAGGCCTCGCTCGAAGCCCGCGAGCGCAACGTAGTAGCCCTCGCTTTCTTCCGCGTAGCGGTGCGCCGCAAATGCGTCTTCTCGCACCGAAGCGCTGAAATCGAAGGCGACAACGAAGAGGAAGATAAAGATCCAGAGCACAATCACAAGCGCGACACCGCGCTCGTTGGAACATGGATGACCGACGACCGCAGACCGAAGACCGGTCCTCCGTCTCCCGTCTCCCGTCGAGCCATCTGCGATATGAGATCTGAAATTTGACATTTTTACTGTGGCGCTAAAACGCTCATCATGATAGGAAAGAGCCACTCGACCTCTGCTCCGTCTTTTTCCCGAAAGGCGAGACGGACAGCGCGCGGTAGACTGTTCCGGTCGCTACCGTCCCACTTCTCCAGCCACCTCTCCTCGCCGCTCATGGGATCCCGGTCCATATAGTCGATGCGAAAGTCCCTAACGCTCTGGCGCAAAACCAAAGCGTTTTGGTATCCCACGCCCTGGCTTCGCTCTCCTGAACGCGGAGGAACCCTCTCCTCGAGGGTCAGATCTCCCGGCGCTTCTCCCTCTCCGTTCCAGGAGATGATGACCTCGGAAAACCCCCTGCCTCCGAGGCCGACGGACACCCCGGATATGAAGGCGAGCTGCTTGTCGGCGCCAAAAAAATGGTAGCCGACATTGGGAGCAAAACGGTAGGGATGGGCGGAGCGAATATAACTCCCTACCAGTTCCTGGACCGTTCGAAGCCTTTGGGTTTCCTCTAAACGAGCTTCACCCTTCTCCACGGCGCGGTGGCCTACGTAAAAAGCCCCATAGGCAATCATGAGGATCAGGGCGAGAAGGGTAAAAGCGATGGTTAGCTCGATCAGCGTAAATCCCATCTGAGATCTACAACCCGCAATTCGCATTTCGCAGTCCGCAATTCGCAATCTCATGGGCTCCCTTTGACCAGGCGCAAGGTTCTGAACTCTATTTTTTTCTCTCCCTCGCCCTCTGAGAAGTTCATCTGCAAGGTGATTTCCTTCAACCGCCAGGCGCCCGGCGAAGACAGCGCTGTCTCCTCCTGGACCGGCGCGACCGTGACGGTCCAGCGGTATTTCCCCGCAAAGGAGCCCTCCTGTTGTCCATCGCTGAGATCGCGGCGGCTTACAACCGCGTCCATTGCCTGGCGGGCGTAAGTTACGGCATCGGTGCTGGATGAACTGCGCGCTTCCAAGCGCAGGCCCGCGGAGAAGAGCTCGAGCAACGTTACGACCCCCAGGCCGACGATGACCATAGCTACGACCACCTCGAGAAGAGTAAAACCACTTTGCATTGCGAATTTCGAATCTCGCAATCCGCAGTCCGCAATCCGCAATTTCATGGCCTGCTTTCTCTCTCGACCAGAACTCTTCCAGAGAGCGGATCGAGGCGGATGAGATATGCGGAGCCCTCGCCTCCCGAGAGCCCGATTTCCCCGCTAAGAATGCTTCCGTTGGGAAAAAAGAGGAAGCGAGTCAGGCCTTGTCCTGTCGGTTCGCCGCCTTGGATCGCACTGATCCTGACATCCGCAGGCAAAACCACTTTGTTCCCGCCGAAGGCCTCGTAGCTGCTTTCCGATGGATCAAGGACCAAAGATTGAAGCGAGCCATGATAGATAGCCGTCCTGCGTAGCCCGCGAGCGACCGCGGCAAGCTCTAAGGCAGACCGCCTTACCTGCCGTTGCTTGAGCCCGGCATCGATCGCCGGAATGACGAGCGCGCTGCTCAGGGCCAGAAGCAAAAGAACAACCAGAAGCTCGAGCAGGGAGAAACCCTTCTTATTCTCCCCAACTCGTAATATCGCGGCTGTCACCTTCCCCTCCCAGGGATCCGTCCGCGCCGTAGGAGAAAAGATCATACGGGCCATGCTCCCCGGGGCTGTGATAAACATACGGTCTCCCCCAGGGATCCGACGGGACTTCCTTCTTAAGGTACGGTCCATCCCATTTCGCCATGCCTCCAGGCTGGGACCGCAAAGCTTCCAGACCCTCCTGAGTCGTTGGATAGCGGCCGACATCGAGACGAAAAGTGTCCAGGGCCGTAGCCAAAAGCTCGATCTGGGCTTTCGCCGCCTTGAGCTTTGCCTTTTCTTCCTGACGGATGAAGCGCGGCGCCACCAGCGCGGCAAGCAAACCGATGATCACCATGACCACCAGAAGCTCGACGAGAGTAAAAGCGGAGGCAGTAGGCAATAGGGAATAGGCAATAGGCCGCCTCCCCACCGCCATCTGTGGTGTTCCTATTGCCTGGCGCCTGTTGCCTCGTGCCTCTTCAGAAGGGTAAATCATGGATGCTAAAAATCGCCATCAGCATGGAGATCACAACGACGCCGACGATGAACCCCATCCCTAAAATCAGCGCCGGCTCCAAAAGAGAGGTCAGCCGCTTGGTCGCACGCTGCACCTCCTGGTCATAGTGATCGGCGACGTTCACCAGCATCACCTCGAGCTTGCCTGTTTCTTCTCCTACGGCGATCATATGCAACGCAAGGTCGGGGAAAAGCCCGCTTTCGGTAAGGGGGCCAACCATACCTTTTCCTTCCTTGACCCTTCTCTGCACCTGGCCGATCGCCCTTGCCAGCACGCGGTTGCCCACCACTCCCTGAACCGTTCCCAAAGCCTCTAACACCGGCACACCGCCTTTAAGCAGCGCCGCCAGGGTTCGGGCGAAGCGAGCCACCTCGAGCTTGCAGAAAAGATCCCCCAGCACCCACCACCGAAGCCGCCATCGGTCCCACTGAAGCCGCGCCTCCGGGCTACGGAGATAGAAAGCGCCACCGGCGATCCCGACAACGAGCAGCAGCAGGAGGATCCATCCATAGCGCGATAACCCGGAGCTAAAATCAATGAGCAGTTTCGTCGTCCAAGGCAGGGCCTGACTCACATCCTTAAAGATAAGCGAAAATTTCGGAATGACATAAATAAAAAGCACGAGCAGGGAGAAGCTCGCGACCGCCGCAAGCAGCACGGGATAGGTCAACGCTGATTTTAGCTCCTCCCTTAAACTGATGGAGCGATCGAGATAGTCGACAAGATGGCGCAGGACTCCTTCCAGGATGCCAGCCGCCTCCCCGGCGCGGACCATGCTGACGTACAGCCTGGGAAATATAGAGGGATGCTCGGCCATGGAAGCCGAAAGCGATTTTCCCGCGCGAACTGCCTCCAACAGCAGGCGCACGCTCTTGCTTAGCTCCTCGCTCTCAACCAGGTTGGCCAATACGGAGAGGCTGCGGTCGAGCGGGAGACCCGCGCCGAGCAGCGTGCTCAGCTCCCGAGTAAAATGAAGGAGGTTCTGCTGGGTGACCTGACGCCGAAAAAAAAGGGGGAAAGGCACGTGGGCCGCTTTTCCGGCCCCTTCAGCCGGGGCTGCGATCCGCACGGGGATCAAGCCCATTTCATGGAGCCGAGATACCACCCCTCGCTCGCCATCGGCCTCCATGAAGCCTTCGACTAGCCTGCCTGAAGGGTCTGCGGCGCGGTATTGAAAAAACGCCATATCACTATTTCCGATTTTTGATTTTGGATTTTCGATTAATCCAAAATCGGCAATCCAAAATCTAAAATTTGACTTTATCCTTCTTCTCTGGTGACGCGCAGCACCTCTGCCAGCGTGGTGACGCCGTCACGAACCTTCTGCCAGCCATCCTCTCTTAAGAGGCGCAGGCCCTGAGCGACCGCCAAGCTCCGAACCGAATTGGCATCCGCCCTCTCAACAATCAGTTTGCAGATCTCGGGGGTAGCGGGAAGCAGCTCAAAGATGGCGACGCGCCCGAGGTAACCGGTGCCGCTGCAGGATTCACATCCGCCCGGTTCCCAAAGAGTCCGCGCGGGATTTCCGTCAAAGCCTTCGATCATGGAAGCCCGGAAGGGAACTTCCTTACGACAGCTCAAGCATAGGCGCCGCACCAATCTCTGGGCCAACACGCCCAAAAGCGAGGAGGCAAGCAGGTAGTCCTGCACGCCCATCTCCAAAAGACGCGAGACTGCGCCGGCGGCGTCATTGGTGTGCAGGGTGGAAAGGACCAGATGCCCGGTGAGCGCGGCTTGGACGGCAATTTCCGCTGTCTCAAAGTCCCGAATCTCCCCTACCATGATGATATCGGGATCTTGGCGCACGATGGAGCGCAGCCCGGTGGCGAAAGTAAGCCCGATTTGCGGCTTTACCTGAATCTGATTGACGCCGCTTAGCTGGTACTCCACCGGATCTTCAATGGTGATGATTTTTTTCCCGGGATCGTTGATTTTCTGCAGGGCGCCATAGAGAGTGGTCGTCTTGCCGCTGCCGGTCGGCCCGGTAACCAAGATCATTCCGTGCGGCTTGATGATCATTTCCGAGAAGAGCTCAAGGATGTCCGCAGGAAACCCCAAGCTATCGAGATCGCTGAAGATCTGGGAGCGCTCGAGCAGGCGAATGACGACGCTTTCGCCGTAGAGAGTCGGGATTGTGGCGATGCGCAGGTCCACATCCTTGCCGGCAATCCGGGTCTTGATCCTGCCGTCGTGGGGGAGCCGCCTCTCGGCGATGTTGAGCTGGGCGAGGAGCTTTATTCGGGAGATGATCGCAGCCTTGAGCTGGCGCGGCGGTGAATCGATCTCGTGGAGAATTCCATCGATGCGGTAGCGCACCTTGAGCTGGCTCTCAAATGGTTCGATATGGATATCCGAGGCGCGGCTCTCCAACGCCCGTCCAAGCATCTGGTTCACGAAGCGGATCACGGGCGCTTCCGATGCCATATCGCGCAGATGCTCCACCTCTTCTTCATCTCTGGATCCTTCCACCTCCCGCGCAGCGGGAGAAGACGATACGGACGAGGCCGTCTCGCCATTGCCGAAGAGGGCTTCGAGTCGGGCCACGATCTCTCTCTCCTTGGCGAGAAAGGGTTGTACGTTCAGTCCGGTGGCCACCTCCAGAGCATGGAGGCGAGAGAAATCCGTCGGATCCGTGGTGGCAACCCATAAAACCTGGCCTTCGACTTTGAGGGGAACCATCCGGCTGATACTGAGAAAACCCATCGCGTCGGAGAGAAGCTCGGCGGGAAAAGAACTCACGGGAAAGTCCCTCAGCGACACCATGGGGATGCCAAAGTGCTCGCTTAGAACCGGAAGGAGGTTATCCTCCGATAGGAAGCCCAGCTCGATAATGAGACGCGGAAGGGGAGCGTGCTGCTCGCGCTGTAGCTGCGCGATTCGCTCCATTTCTTCTGCGGAAACCAACCCCCGCTCGATGAGACGCTCTGCCAAACTGGGATAATTTTCCATCCGCCCCCTTACGGGCCACAGCCAACGCCCGATAACTTTTTATCATAGCAGATTCCCAAGGGCGGAGGAAATCGGGCTACTTCTCCGGCTTCGCCCTTCCGTAGCGGTCTTCTAAGCGAACCACGTCGTCGAGCTCGGGGGTGGAAACCTCCAGAACGTCGCAATCTTCGATCGCCGTCATCCGGTGCTTCATTCCCGGCGTGATGTGAAAGCAATCATCGGGTAGGAACCGGATTTGCTTCCGCTCCCCTCCCGTCTCGATCTCCAGTTCCATGGCTCCCCGCAGCAGGTGGATGGATTCATCCTTGACGCGGTGATACTGGTAGCTCAGGGATTCCCCCTTGTTAATGTGCAGGATCTTGCCCGCGTAGCGCTCGGTTTGCGCCCAGAGGAGCTCATAGCCCCAAGGTTTATCGATCCGGCTCGGATGGTAACTCTCAGCCATGGAACACCTCCGTAAACAGCCCGATTTTAGCGCTACTCAAACATCGCCTTGCTCCCGGAGCTCAAGCCGAGGAGGTTCAAATCGAATTTGAAGCTGGTTTTGTCCGGATTGGTGCTCCGGTCCACCGTAAAGCTCACCGTCCAGCACTCGCATTGAGACAGCAGCTTGATGCCGCCGCGATTCGACGCAAATTTTCCATCCCGCGCGTTAAAACTGGCGCCGTAGGACAAGAGCAAATGGTCGGTGAGATGGAAAAAGGCTCGAGCGCCGAATTGGCTTAGGACGTTACGGTGGATGAGCCGCTCGTCCTTGAGAGTCGTCAGGTTCGCGTTCTCCGCCAGCTCCGCCAAAAACCCGCGGCGGATGAAGCGATAGCTCAAGTCCACACGATTGGGCTGCATAAAGTCCCGGTCCAGAACACGGCGAGTTATGGGGCGAGGATCACGAACGGACATGACGACGGCTGCCTGAGTGACCTGCCATGGCCCGGGGTTTAGACCGGTGTCGAATCCCAAGTTCAGGTAGTCACGCGGATTGACGCGGAGGGCCAAGTCGAGATCGGATAAGGTATCACCCCCCTTGCGCTCGCGATCCACATCGTAGCTCAAGGCAAGCCGTAATGTTCCCAGCTCCCGCACCTCGCCGCCGATCGGCGCGCCCACAAGCTCGGAGTCCCGATCCTCGGCAGCCTGGATCGGTTTTTCGGCGAACCTGCCCCACAGGCGGTTGGTAAGCGCGAATGTCAGCAAATTTCGCCGATTGATCCGGTCCGTCCCATCGAAAATCGGCAGGTCGCGGTCCTTGGCGCGAGGGATGAAAAGATAGTTGATTTCCGGCTCGACGACATGCCTGATCCTTGCGAGATTCCATCCATCGAGCGCGAAAACCCGTCCTAAAGAGGTCCCGAGCTTGCCTCTCACTTCAAAAAGCTCGCGTGAGCTGTTGCGGTCGGAGAGACCGTCGTCTTGATAGAGGTGATAAGCAGTCTCGCGCAGCGCGAACGCAAACGACCCCAACAGATACGGGAGGACCCGCACCGGCAAGAAAAGCTCCGGGCGCAGATCGAAACGGAGCCCGTCCGCCCCCTCTCTTCGCAGGTAGTTCACCCCTTCGGCCCACCAGCGAAGCTCGAGCGGGCTCTCCCCGAGAAGATGCCGCCCCCGAACGAAAACCTGGGGAGTCTTGTGTAAAGTCGGCGCATCTTCCTGAATGAAGTCCTGATAAAAGGCCCAATCGGTTTGCAGGCGCACGTCGCCCCAGTCACGGAAGAAACCGAAGCGGGAGCGGCTGTAGCGGCTCGTCTTGAGGTCGCGATCATGAACCCCCGGAACAAATTCGAAAGTATGGGCGTCGGTCACCTCGATCTCACGCAAGAAAAGGTCGTCGCTGACAGCGAAAATATCGCTATAGGTGTTCCATCCGAGCGGGCTTGCATGGCGGTGTGTCGCTACGATATTCCAGCGGTTTTGCGGAATCTCCTGGTTGGCGATGGTGCGATCGCCGATGGACTGCTCCTCCCCTTTTCGCAAGCCCTCGTTGAAATAGGCAACATTGAGCTGCCCCCCGGCGTCCCGGTTGAGAATAGTCCTGAGCTCACCCAAGATCCCGATCCGTGCGCGCGTTTCCACATCGACCCCGAAGGTAGCGTCGGTGCTCTTGGAGAGAGCCCAGAAAAAAGGCTGCTCAAACTTAAAGCCCTCTTTGGTGGAAGAGCCGATGCGCGGAAAAAGAAAACCGCTCTCGCGCTCGGTTCTGACGGGGAAAACCGCATAGGGGAGGTACAGTATCGGTATGTCGAGGAGATAAAAGGTCGCGCCTCTGACGACGCCAGTGCCCTCCCTGGTTAAATCGATCTGATCCGCGCCGATCTTCCATGTGGGAGGACAGGAGGCACAAATGCAGGTGGTAAAAAACCCGTCATCGATGTGGTAGGTTTGCCCGGCAAGCTTCTGCAATCGCCTTCCGCTCAAGCTCAAATGGTTTCGGCTGTAGAAGAGATCCCCGTTTTGGATCTCACCGGTCTCCTGCTGGAGATTTAAACGAACCGAGTCGGCTTTCAGACTGCCCTGGGGGTCTTCCACGGAAACATTGCCCTGCGCTTCCACATCCTGTGTTTTGCGGTTCGCTCGAACCTCCTCGGCCCGCAAGGTCGTCTCGCCACGGCGCAGCTCGACGTTGCCCTTGGCTTCCAGTTCGGTGCCGCTGTCGCCGACGGAAAGAGTGTCTGCAGTGATGTCGATCTGCTCACCGGGCGCAGCCGACGGCCCGGCCTCAGCCGACAACGCGGCTGGGGCCCACCCCAAGAGGATAATGTTCAAAGCCACAATGAGGTATCTCGCTAGAATAACCATCGCACCCATCTTCACGCCTCCACCGGCTTTGTTTTCGTCACCCGTTCCGATCCTGCTTGGGAGAGCAGCCAAGGCCTGACCTCGCCCAAAAGATAAAGCGATCCCGCAACAAGGATGGTGTCATCCGGCCTCGCGGTCTGTAACAAGAACCGGGCGGCCTCAAGCGGGCTTTCGATGATTCGAAAAGGTAACCGCGGCGAAAGCGCGGAGGAGAGCAGACTCGGATCGGCACTGCGCGCCATCGGTGCTCGGGCAAAGACCACCTCGGCAGCCACCGTCGAAAGCTCTGCCAACATACGGGGCCAGTCCTTGTCCGCCATCGCGGCAAAGAGGAGCCTGACTTTCTTACCTCTCCGAAGCTGCCGGATCTCTTTCACCAGGGCACTCACGCCTTCGCCGTTATGCGCCCCATCTAAAATCACCCGGGGTCGCTCCGAAATGACCTCGAAGCGCCCCGGCCAGAAAACGGTCTGCAGCCCCTCCCGGATCGCCTCTTCGCTTACCGGAAAGGCTTGCCGCGCAACCTCGAGGGCCGCCAAAGCCACCGCAGCGTTGCGCCGCTGGTAGCACCCGCGCAGCCCCAGGGAAAGATCCGCCAGGTCCCGCTCAAGACCGCGGTAGTCGAAACGCTCCGGATTCTCGGTCGCCAAGAAAAAATCTCTGCCCAGGAAAAAACACTCCGCGTTCTTGGCGTCGGCGATTCCCCTGAGAAGCCCTTCAACCTCAGCGACCAAGGCCCCGCCCACCAGCGGAACTCCCTCCTTGATGATCCCGCCTTTCTCGCGGGCGATGGAGAGGATGTCCGAGCCCAGGTAGGCCTCATGATCTTTGGCGATAGTGGTGATCACCGATACCTCAGGAAGGACGAGGTTGGTCGCATCCAACCTGCCGCCTAACCCAACCTCCACTACCGCAACCTCCACCTCGCTCCAGGCAAAGTACACGAACGCCATTGCGGTGACGAACTCAAAAAAAGTGAGCGCGATCCCCGCCCGGGCCAAACGGTCGTCGATCAGCGCGGCAATTTCCACCACCTCCTCGGGCGATATTTCCCGTCCTCCGATCCGGATCCTTTCGGTGAATGAGACGACGTGCGGTGAGGTGTAAAGCGCGGCTCGATAGCCCTGAGCCGAGAGGATCCTGTGCAACATCGCCGCCGTGGAGCCTTTGCCGTTGGTCCCGGCAATATGGAACGCCCGATAACGGCGCTCGGGGTGATCCAAGAGGGCAAGCGCTTGCTCGACGCGGTGCAGCTTCAAGTCGATCTCGCCGCCGCGCAGATTAAAAATGTAATTGAGAGTCTCGGTATAAGATCGCATACACCACTGAGTAACGAGGACTGAGAGGTTGTGAAAAAATCCGTTCGTGCTTCGAGAGCCTCAGCACGAACGGATAGCGCAGATGAAAATTCAAGTACTTAGCCGTTCGTCCTGAGCTTGTCGAAGGGCGATCGGCTATTTTTTCACAACCTCTGAGTGCTGAGCGATGAGTTTTTTCAACTCAGTCCTCAGTGCTCATGCCTCAGTCCTTTCTTACCACTTTGATTGCCCGTTTCAGGCGCGCCACGAAGGCTCCTGCCCGCTTCGACTTTTCCCGCCATCCTTTAGCCTTTTCGATCTGTGCAATCAAGGCGCTTCCCACCACCACGGCGTCAGCAAAGGAAGCGATCCAGGCCGCCTGCTTCCGCGTGGAAACGCCAAAGCCGACGCCGACCGGAAGGCGCGTGACTCCGCGCACGCGGGTCACCTGAGCCCGCAACTCGGCCTCGAAACGCTTGCGCGCGCCCGTCACCCCGGTAACGGACACATAGTAGATGAATCCCTGGCCCTGCTCCGTAACCAGCCTGATCCGCTCAGCGTCGCTGGTCGGCGCGAGAAGAAAGATCGTATCCAACCCACGGGGGTCGGTCCATCGCTTCAGCTCCCCGCTCTCCTCAGGAGGGAGATCGACGCACAGGATTCCGTCGACGCCTGCGCTTTTCAGCTCGCGGGCCAAGCGCTTAAGCCCGTAGCGAAAAAAGGGGTTGTAGTAGCCGAATAGGACCAGCGGTATGTCCGAATGCCGGCGCAGATGACGAACCATCTCGAGGATCTGCGGGAGCGTCGTGCCGCTTCTCAAGGCCCGCTCCGAAGCGCGCTGGATGGTGGGCCCGTCGGCCATCGGATCGGAGAACGGGACGCCAAGCTCGATCAGGTCCGCCCCGCCGCGTTCCAGGGCACCCAGGATCTGGAGGGTGGCGTCGATATCGGGATCGCCGGCGGTCACGAACGGGATCAAGGCAGCCTCGCCCTGGCTTCCAAGCGCGGCAAATTTTTCGTCGATGCGATTCATTACATTGCGAATAGCGAATGGTGAATAGCGAATAGCCCAGTCGTCTTACTATTTACTAATTGCCATTTGCTATTTGCCATTCGCCGTTTGCCATTTGCCACTTGCCCTTAAGTATTCAGCGATGGTGTCCATGTCCTTGTCACCCCGACCGGAAAGATTCACGATAATGAGCCGGCCCTTGCCGATCCGAG
>JACPFH010000001.1 GCA_016183075.1 Deltaproteobacteria bacterium
ATGGCCACCCCCCTCTACCGGCACACTTTCGCTTTGGAGCCCGAGGGAGACGAGGAGGAAGGCCGCGGACGTCCGATTACAAACGGTACGACTCATGGCACAGACCCATCGGCCGCGGCCTGATAACTCGGCTCCCGAGGAGCTTTTGAGTGAATCCAACTGGGGGGTGCCCTGGCCGCACCGGCTGGCCTGGGCGACGGCCGGTGCGACCGTGTTTCTTCTTTTCGTTGGCGGGCTGGTCACGAGCTTGAGGGTCGGGCTCGCCGTGCCCGACTGGCCGACCACGTTTGGCTACAACATGTTTCTTTTTCCGTGGTCGGGAATGGTCGGCGGTGTCTTCTACGAGCACAGCCACCGGTTGATTGCCTCGGCAGTGGGTCTCCTGACCGTGTTTTTAGCTGCGTCCCTGTGGTTATGGGAGCGGCGTCGGTGGGTGCGCTGGCTCGGCGCGGCGGCGCTCCTGCTTGTTGTCTTTCAGGGGGTTATCGGTGGCCTGCGCGTCGTATTGCTCGAAGTGGCTTTTGCGATTCTGCATGCTTGCTTTGCGCAGGCGTTTTTCGCGCTCGCGGTGAGTTTGGCCTTGTTTACGTCCGACCGGTGGCCGGCGCGGTCCCGCTGGATGTCCCGCGAGGAGGCGGTGCCGTTACGAACTCTGTGTGTCTCAGCGGCGCTGGTGATCTACGTCCAGGGAATCTTGGGGGCGCTCGTAAGGCATATCGGGACGATGCTTATGCCGCACCTTTTTGTCGCCGGCATGATGGTCGTGCTGGTTTCCTGGCTTGGCGAGCGCGTGTGGCGTCATCGGGTCGATCATCCGGAGCTGTGGCGCCCGGCTGCGCTTCTCTGTGGCCTGGTGCTGGCGCAAATTCTGTTGGGTTCAAGCTCCTATTTGGGTAAGTTTTGGACCTGGCTCCCTGTGCCCGTGGTCGTTGTGCTCACGACATTCCATATGGTCAGCGGCGCACTGGCGTTCGCGACTGCGGTGGTCCTTACGGTGAGGTGCTATCGCCTCCCGGCGCCGGCTGACTTCGTCGGCGCGCTCGGGAGCGTTCTGGCCCCCGCCCCAGGAGCTTCGCAGAGGACCGCCTCATGATGTTCAAAGTCGAAACCGCAGATCTCGCCTTAACTGCCGGTGCCCGGCGGGTGCTGGATTTTCTCGAGCTTACCAAGCCGCGGGTCGTCCTGATGATCTTGGTTACAGCCTTTGTCGGTTACTATCTCGGAACTGATTTCGACGAGAGCCTTTGGCGTCTTGTGGAAACGCTTTTTGCACGCTCGCGCTGAATCAGTTTCTTGAGCGAGCTACTGACGCGCTGATGGTACGCACCCGCCATCGGCCTTTGCCGGATCGCAGAATCCAGCCCACCGAAGCTCTTGTGTTCGGAGTTCTGCTTGCCTCAGCCGGGCTTGTCCTCTTGGCCTTTGCTGTGAACACGGTAAGCGCCCTTGTTGCCGCGTTTATCATGGCAAGTTATCTCTTTATTTATACGCCGCTCAAGCAGAAAAGTCCGGTCTGCACTATCGTCGGCGCGGTGCCGGGAGCCTTACCGCCGGTGATTGGTTGGAGCGCGGCCCGGGGAGAGTTGGGGGCCGAAGCCTGCGTTTTATTTGCGATCCTTTTTCTCTGGCAAGTTCCACATACTTTAGCGATCGCCCGCCTTTACCGTGACGACTTTGCTCGCGCGGGGATTCAGTTTCTTCCGGTCGTCGACGTGGAGGGGAAAAGCACAAGCCGGCAGGTGATCTGCCACTGCCTGGCCTTGCTCGTGGTGAGCCTTACGCCTACGCTGATCGGGATGGCGGGTGTCCTCTACTTCTTCACAGCGTTGCTGCTTGGATTAGGTTTTTTCGCGTTCGGAATGAGCCTGGCCGTTTCCTCTTCGCTGGTCGCGGCCAGGCGGCTGCTCGCGGCCTCCCTGGTTTATCTTCCGGTTTTGCTCGTTGTCATGGCGCTGGACCGGATTGGGCATTAGGTGCGATGTCGAGACTGCAAGGCACACAAGCAAAGAATCACCGTGTTGGACTCCTCCTGGCTTTCGCAACCTTGCTTTACATCGGCGCGGTAGTCGCGTTTATAATAGCTAATTAGCTACCAGCGGTCAGCTTGCGAGTTGGCGGCTGAGAGAGCTAGGTGCTTTAAAATAACATGGCGCGCCCGTCCACTGCAGAAAAAGTCGCCGAACGAGATGGAATCGCCGAGCCGGGGGTGCCCCGCTTTGCGGGCGGCGGCCCGCCGTTGCCACCGGTTGAGCGGGAGGTGCCGGTCATCAGCACTGCCCGCCTGGCCCTGCTGATGTTTCTTGCCGCCGAGGCGATGTTTTTTTCCGGCTTGATCGGGGCCTTTTTGGTTTTTCGCCTCGGCAGCGCGGTCTGGCCGCCGCCGTTTCAGCCGCGCCTGCCGGTGGAGGTTACCGGAGTCAATACGGTCATTCTTCTGGCGAGCGGTGTAACCGTCAATTTGGCCCTGAGGGCAATCCGTGCCGGGAGCATAAGGTACCTGACGCGTTGGCTTTTGACGACGGCGCTTCTTGGCGGGATCTTTTTGGCCGTCCAGGGCTACGAATGGATCCGGCTCATTCGCTTCGGCCTCGGAGTTTGGAGCGGGGTCTACGGCGCCACATTTTACACGCTGGTCGGCTGCCACGGCGTGCACGTCCTGGGCGCCGTGCTTTGGCTCCTCGCGGTTGCGGTCATGGCCAGGCGTGGCCGGTTCACGGCACGCCACCACACGGGCGTCGAGCTGTGCGCGATCTACTGGACCTTTGTTGTCGCTCTGTGGCCGGTCCTTTACGGGCTCGTGTACCTCTATTAGGAAGCGGCAAGTCCCTATTTGGACCTCCTGGATCCCCCTTGACCTTATACACAATTATGACGTAAGTTAGTGTATATGGTTTAAAGGGGGTGGCTTGTGCATAGAACCAATATCGAGCTGGACGAAAAGTTGGTGCGGGAAGGGATGAAGTTGTTTGGCAAGAAAACCAAAAAAGAGCTTGTCAATTTTGCCCTTAACGAGCTGATTCGGCGGGAAAGGGCAAAGGGGATCTTGTCGTTGGAAGGCAAGGTCAAGTGGGAGGGTAATCTCCGGGAGATGAGGAAAGGGAGATTTGCGAGCATTGATTGACACCTCAGTCTGGATTGATTTCTTCCGCGGCGTGGTCTCCCGGGAGAATGCCCTTTTGAAAGACTGCTTGAGCCGGCGCGATCATATCTTCACGGCGGGAGTGATCGTTCAAGAGATTCTCCAAGGCATCAGGGATGATTCCCAATACCGCTCGGTTAGAGAATATCTGTTCCTCTTTCCGAAGATTGATGCCGAGTTCTCTGATTACGTGGATGCTGCGGATGTTTACCGGAACTTGAGAAAAAAGGGGCTGACCAAAAAAGGGGCTGACCGTCGACGGTCCCGTGGACTGCTTGATCGCTATCGTGGCTCTCCGCCACCGCCTTTCTCTCCTCCATAAAGACTCCGATTTCATGGTGATATCCCGACATTATCCGCTTGCCGTCGTTAGTTAAACGGCAAACCTCAAATTGACATATCCGCACCTCATCGGATACTCTCTCCTCGACAACAGCGGTCCATGGCCAACTCAGCCCCTCTTGTAGCAACTTTGAATCCTAGCAGGTTGCTGAAAAAACCTCCGGTCACCCTTCGACACGCTCAGGGCGAACGGAGCAAGTGTTGAAAACATTGACGAATTTCCGTTCATGCTGAGGCTCTCGAAGCATGAAAATCACTTTTTCCGCAGCCTGCTAGAACATGGGCTGGCACGTGGTCGTGGTGATAATACTTGACGACCCTCGTTTTCAACAAGTGATCCGGGGAACGGTGCCGGCCTGGCTCTTGCTCTCGCTGGCGTCCATGGTCCTGGTGGGGACGGCGGACCTGCTGTTCCGCCGCGCCACGCTCAGCCGCTTCAAGCCCGCCTCCTTCATGGTCCTCCACTCCTGGTTCTTCGGCCCCACCGCCTTTGCTTGGGCCGCTGCCACCGGGAGCCTGCAGTGGAACCCGGCGAGTCTCTGGGGGCTCGTGGCGGGCGCGCTGACCTTCGTGTCGAGCTATTCGTTCCTCCGTAGCCTCCAGGCCCCCGGTAGCCAGGTGAGCGTGAATGCGCCGATCTACCGCTTGAACCTCGTCGTTACGGCCATCCTGGCCATAGCCTTGCTGGGTGAGAAGATCACGTGGGCTAAGGCGGCGGGCCTCCTGCTGGCGGGCGGCGCCGTGCTCCTGCTCTCCGAGATATCGCCACGCAGACTCGGGGCGCGCCCTGGGGGGCTGGGCTGGGCCCTTTTGGCTATGGCCGCGTTCGGCCTCATCCATCTCGTGTACAAGATCGCGGTGATGCTCGGCGCGCTCCCGTCTCTGTTGATCTTCGGGCAGTTCTGCTCCTTCACCGTGATTGCTCTTTGCTACGCCACCTGGGCGGAGGGTGGCCTGCGCCTGACACGGGCCATCTGGACCCACGCGCCCATCTGCGGCGTTCTGAACGCGAGCGGGCGCATCCTGCTGGCCTGGGCCCTCCAGTCGGGCGAGGCCAGCACCGCCGTGCCCATCTCGCAGATGAGCTTCGTCTTCACTTTCCTGCTGGCCGCACCTCTTTTCCGCGAACCCGTGACAGGGCGCAAGGCGGCCGGTCTTCTGGCCGCGGTCCTGGCCGTCCTGGCCTTCTATCGGTGACCGGCTTCAGGTCCCCTCGCCTCATAAAAGCTGTCGACGGCTCTTGAGCCTGTCCAGCCATCTAAGAATCTAACCCTAGTCGGATTCGTTGCGTCATGAGAAAATCTAACCGAGTTGCTGCTTCATTTTTCGTTTCATGTTCTGTTGTTGGCGCTGTAATTTCTTGCTGAACGTCCAGTTTCTCCACGGCGACGGGTTTGTGGAACGGCTTTACCAATGAGGACTCATACCGGCCAATTTTCCACGCTCAATCCTGCGCGCTTGGGCTCAAATCTCGCACTATGACATTCGGTCGTTAAGCCCTCCCGCGCTTGCAATTTCACTTCTTAGTTTTGATTTTTGACCGCCTCAGGCCGGGGCCAGTTGACGTCCGTCTACCTGCGTGTTACACGTAAGTACGTGGAAAAACAAAACGTCACCCTTTCTATCCCTAAAGATGTCCTGCGCGAGGCCAAGCATCTCGCCGTTGACCGGGGAATCTCCCTATCGGGTTTTCTCGTCGAGGCGCTGGAAGAGCGAGCCAAGCGTCT
>JACPFH010000364.1 GCA_016183075.1 Deltaproteobacteria bacterium
GTCATCCGCGAGCACGACCTGAATCAGTTGTTTATCGCGTTTACCGCCACGCCGTCGCCCGCAACTGTGTCTCTGTTCGGCAAGCCATTCGACACCTACACGGAGGCGGAAGCCATCGCCGAGGGTTACATCGTGGACGTGGCGGCGAGCATCATTTCCTACAAGACGCTTTACAACCTGCATTGCCCAGTCGTGCCGAAGTTGGACGAGGAAAAGCTGTATCCCAAAGGGGTCGTGTCCAAGGCGCTCATGAACGTGGCGTTTCGGGATGACGGACTCATTCAATACAAGTCCGAGGTGATGCTCCGCATCTTCGAGGAGAAAGTGATGCTGCTCATCGAAGGCCGGGCCAAGGCGATGATCGTCACGAGTTCTCGCGTGGCCGGATTGCGTTATTTCAACATCATCAAGGAAAAGCTCAAAGAGCGTGGTGCGAAATACAAAGTCCTCTACGCCTTCTCGGATTTCACGCATCCCGAAACCAACGCGGAAATCCGCGAGCATGCGGTCAACGAGTTGAAGGAAGGCGAGAAGATCGAAGATCGCTTCGAGGGGGAGGACTACCGCCTGATGGTCGTCGCCAACAAGTTTCAAGTCGGATTCAATGAGCCTTTGCTTGCCGGAATGTTCCTCGACAAGCCCGTCGTGGACCGGAATGCGGTGCAGACGGTGTCACGACTGAATCGCAAAATCGAAGGAAAGCAGGACGTTGTGGTCGTGGATTTCACCAACAACGCCGCCGCCATCCTCAAGGCGTTTCAGAAATACCGCAAAGGCACGCCGTTCGAGCCGGACGAGCCGGACCAGGAACTTTGCCCGAAACTTCACGGCGAGATTCTGGCGGCGGGGGTGTTCACGCAGAAGGATGCTGCCGACTTCGTGAAACTGGCCGCCACGGGCACAGACGCGCAGGTGCAGTTCTTCGTCAGCGCGCTGCGCACACGGTTTCAGGCAAAGATTGCGGACACTGAGGAGCGCAAGGCGTTCGTCTATTTGCTCGCCCGCTACGTCAAGGCTTTCCATTTCCTGACGTGCTTCTTTACTTACGCGGCCGAGTTGAAGGAGTTCGCCACGTTCGCCGAATACGTCGGCCCGCAACTCATCAAGCAAGGCAGCGTGTCCGACCTGATGAAACAGATTCGGCAAACGGAAGTCATCAAGGCCGCTGTCGAGTATCAAGGCGTCACGACCAGCGCCGGGCCGGTGAAGTTGCAGCCGGGCAAAGGCAAAAAAGGCTCTGGCCCACCGCCCAAGAAAGTTTCCGTGCAGGACATGATCGCGGAGATTCGCGCCAAGTTCGACATCAGCGACGAGGAGGCCCTCTACATCAAACAGGTCACGGAGGAGAAAGCCGCTGACCTGGTCATCCGCAGCACCGTCACCGCACACCGGGACGACCGCATCTATCTCGAAGGGGCATATCGCGGCCAGGTCAACGGCGAGATTCAGACGGCCTACGACGGGCGCGGCCGTTACGAGGAACTGGCTGATCCTAAATACACGGACACCGGCGGCATCTTCGACATCATGGCCGTCACCGTGATCGACACCCATTTGGCGATCGCCGCGTGAGGCTATGAGCAAGACCATTGACCAAATTCCCGAAGCCGACCGCCCGCGAGAAAAGCTTCTCCGCAAGGGCGCAAAGGCGCTAAGCGACCAGGAACTGCTCGCGATTCTGCTAGGGAAAGGAACTCCGGCCATTGACGTGATGACCTTGGCGGAGAAACTCGCCAAAGTGGTAGACGAAAAAGGGCTGAACCTGCGGGTCGAAGACCTCAAGCAATTCGGCGCTGTCGGGGACGCCAAAGCCACGCTCATCCTGGCCGCCATCGAGTTCGCCCGTCGCCGAATCAAACCAGAGGGGGCGAAGATTGAAACTCCAGCCGACCTGCTGCCTCACGTCCGACACTACGCCGACCGGAAGCAGGAACATTTTCTCTGCGCCACGATCAACGGGGCAAACGAGATTTTGAACATCCGCGTCGTTTCGATGGGTCTGATTGACCGTAGTCCGGTTCATCCGCGCGAGGTCTTTGCGGACGCATTAACAGACCGTGCTTGCGCAATCATTGTTGCTCACAATCATCCGAGCGGACCGCTGGAACCGTCCCCTAGCGATCTCGATGTCACGAGACAGCTCAAGGCGGCAGGTGAGGTCGTCGGCATCAGCGTGCTCGATCACATCATCTTCAACCGGACCGGTTATTTTAGTTTCTTGGAGAATGGGCTTCTTTAATAGTTCGGAAATTGGGCTTGCGTCTTGAATCTTGATTTTCTCATATGGA